>NZ_CAWUDP010000050.1:0-77795 GCF_963920835.1 Scytonema sp. PCC 10023 | reverse complement strand
TGACCTCATACTAAGTTGCAGAGCAAAACCTCACCCCTAACCCCTCTCCAAGGCATCGGAGAGGGGAAATAAAGCGCAGCTTTATTGGGGTGAGGTGTAAGTCATGAACGCAACTCAGTATCATCATTTGAAAAGCACTGTAAGAAAATTTTTATTTTAAAAATAGCTCTTATATAGCCGTTTTTCATTGGCTGCAAGATATCAAATAAATAACGAACTACAGATGCACGTAGATAAATCTATAGAACCCCTCCGCAGATTTTTGAACGACACGCTTGCGGAGGGCAGTGCGAACGCAAAACCCGGATGTAGTTGGCAAAATACGGTAAGCACTGCCCACCCTACAATACTTAAGATTTTTCATAAATCCTGCGCGGATTGCTAAATACTTCATCCTGATGATAAAAGCTATAAAAAAAGCCGAGATAATTCCCGGCAAATCATAATTAACTTACTGTGTATTAATCAGGGCGAAATCCAAAGTAATTCGTAATTGATAACTGGTAATTATCAAGTCAATAACGAATTAAGAATTACGAATTCTTCAAACATTTTAGAAAGTGTACCACCCCTGATCAAATGTCGGTAGAGCGGTTTCAGTGGGGGTAGAGCCATTCATCTGCCAAACCTTATTCTCACCTGTTTGATAATTACGCCAGAAGATGTCGGTTTTGCCGTCGCCGTCAACATCGCTAATACTTGGTGTCCAAGCAGAACTTTGCGTCGGTAGAGCAGTGTCACTGGTAACGGTTGTGCCATTCATGAGCCAAGCCTTGCTCTCACCTGTTTGCTGGTTGTACCATAGAAGGTCTGTTGTGCCATTGCCGTCGAAATCGCCAACACTAGATGTCCAGCCAGCACCGAGTGTAGGCAAGGCAGCCTGAGAAGCAATATTTGAGCCATTCATCAGCCAAACGGCGTTCTCACCTGTTGTCTTATTATTCCAGAGAATGTCGGTTTGATAGTCAAGATTGAAATCTCCGAAGCTAGCTTCCCATTCTGTGCCAAGGGTTGGCAACGCAGTTGTAGAAGCGTTGGTACCATCGACCAACGAAACAGCGTTTTCACCTGTTGTTTGATTACGCCAGAAGATGTCAGTCTTACCATCACGGTTGAAATCAACAACATTAGCTGTCCAATTTGGGTCAACCGTTTGCAAAGAAAACGGAGCGATAATCTGTGTGCCATCCATCACCCATGCCGCATTCTCACCCGTTGTCTGATTACGCCAGAAAATGTCGGTTTTGCGGTCAGCATTGAAATCAGCAATACTGAAAGTCCAGTCTGAACCAACGTTTGTCACAGATGTCTCAGAAGCGACTGTGGTACCGTCCATCAACCAAATCTGGTTATCACCCGTTGTCTTATTACGCCAGATGATGTCAGTTTTGTTATCACCGTTGAAATCCGCAATTTTAAAGTCCCAATCTGCACTCATTGTCTTTAAATAAGCACCAGAGGCAACATTTGTGCCATCCATCAGCCAGACAGCAGTTTCACCAGTTTGAGAGTTACGCCATAACTTGTCGTTCTTGCCATCTCCGTTGAAATCGGTATATATCGCTGCACTAGTAAATATTGGATTAGGATTCTTCAGACTAGGGGTTATTGCAGCCTCAGAAAAGTCATCTCCACCTAATGATGATTGTGAGGAGCCGTTAAAACTCAAAGTATTTAAATCACCATTGTTCTCAAAAGTATTTGCGTTTTGAATATTTAACGGACTAGAACCTGTAGCTCTGAAGGCTGAAGAGCTTGAGGTATTTGGAGATTCCAACATGGTGTTTCTTTATCACTCGTGTTCATCAATGTTTTAACGCCTTTTCGTTTTTATTTTTGTCAAGAAATAACATATTCAATGTTTCAATTATTTTTACTTAATACTTTGTCAAAATGGTCATCATTATAAGTATTTCTATCAAATAAATGTTATTAGTTAACATTTTCAATGTTTTCTATCTATGGCATGACTTTATTTAAATATTACTTAAAAATATATTTTTCTTTTGTCTTTGCTCTTTTGAAGTATGCTTAATTCATTTCAAATACTTAATAAAATAATTACAATAAAACCAAGTTAATAATAATTTAGAAAAACTGTCAAATAATAGACAGAAGAATGAGTTTCAAAGAAAAAGATATATTGTGACGGTTTTGCGTATCTCCTGCGGAGACGCTGCTTTGTAAGTCCCTTACGGACAGGCTGCGCCAACACGTATCTCCTGCGGAGACGCTGCGCGTTCACGAAGTGTGCGCTTTGCGCTTACGCGTAGCGTGCGCCCTTGGCGCTCAGTGTGCGCTTTGCGCTTACGCGTATGCCTGCGGCACGGTTTGCGCTTAGCGTGCCTGCAGGTCTCAGGGACTCAGCGAGGGTCAGGTTATTTCAACTGGTCGCGGCAAGGAGTCCCCTACAACGAGTACGTATGGTGAGGGAGGAATGCCGCTCGCTTGTTGGGTACTGGGGACTGGTGACAGTTATCAGTTATCAAGTACCCGCAGTATCAGTTATCAATCATCAGTTACCAGTTATCAGTTTTCAGCGTAGTTTCGAGTTTTTGGTCACTGTTCACTGTTCACTGGTCACTGGTCACTGTTCCCAATCCAAGGGTCCCCAGTCCCCTTTACTCCCTGATAGTGATGCATACAAACTAGCCCCCGCCACTATAGATAGACAGAATACCACATTCACCTACGGGGGATGTGTTCGACAGTCAGTCCGCAAATCAAAACCGCCATAGCTCCCTGAAATTGATATTCTTTACTGCTGTTTCAGTAAAAGTGTATATCTCGTCAGAAAAACACATATATAGCGGTGAAGTTGTATTACGAAAAGTTATTCTGAGGAAGAAAAAAATGAAACCGCAATATCTCGTAGCTTCATTAATCGTAGGAATACTCACTGTATCAGTTAAGTATGCAGACACGCATAATCTATTGCTGTTACAAGAAAATGCTCCTCGAACAGTCAAAACTCTTAAACAGGGTAAGCTGCAAGCTCAAGTACCACCTAACCGAGGAGTTCCAAGTCGCCGGGAAAGCGGTGGTGCCCGGACTTTAAAGCAGACTGCATCCAATACAATTCAGCAACAATTCGTAGCAGGAAAATAGAAAACAAGGGTTGCATCACAACCTTACCATTGGATGTGTATAAGAAGAGTAATATTTTTGTTTTATAGATTTCGTATTTCGTATTAAATAAAATCTTTAAATAAAAACAGGACTTACGCAAAAATCGCCCCTAAGCTTAATTTATCGTAGACGCGGAGCGCCGTGCCGTAGGCTACCGTCCTACGCCGAAGGCGCATGCCCGTATGCGCAAAGCGCAGGCACTCTCGGCGCTCCGCGTGTCCGTAAGGACTCAGGGCTTTAGACGCCAAGAACGCCAAGAACTTGTAGAGTGTGCGTAAGTCCTAAAAAAAACAAAATTTTTAAGCGGCATAATAAATAGTTAGACGCCATAAATTGCTTCGTAATTCATCTAAATAAAGGTTATTCATTGCGTATGACTGCCGATGAGCTTAACCATTTCCTCGACTCGCTTGTGCAAGAAATTGACAGTCCAGCTATCCGAGGTATCTTTTTAACCGGCAGTTATGCACGCGGTTGTGCCGATGATTGGAGTGATCTTGATCTGGTCTGTCTGACACATGACGATATTCAAATCGAAGATACGCTAGAATATCGCGATTGCAAGGAGTGCAACCCCGAAGGGCATCGCATATTGGTCAGTGTTACGTATTGCCCACTTAAGCATTGGTTGTGGGTCATTGAATTACCTCAATCTGCCATTCATGCTATACCCGCTTTCCGTAATATGCGTCCACTGCTTGACAAAGATGGCGTAGTCGCGCAGCTTCAAGAAACAGCACGGGTCTTTGATTACGCATCTCTCCAGAACAGAGCAAACCGATATGCCGCTGAAACAGTGTTCCATCTTGTAGAGGATGTTCATAAACTGCTAGGTGGTCTGGCAAAGCGAGACGAGTCACGTGTGCTTGCTGCAACACACGAAATACTTCAAGGAATGACGAAAGCTGTTGCAGTGTCCCGTGGTGTTATGGTTGAGAGTGCCAACACTTACTTTGCACAAGTGATGCAAGAAATAGGTATAGAGAGTCCATGGACTTTGGCATTCCGTCAAGCTGCCGGTTTGGAACCAGGAGACGTTTGGATACGAGGTGAATCTGCGCTTCAACTGTTCTGGGAAACAACCGTGTTACTTTCGGCTTATTTTAAGCTGCATGAACGGCGTACGGTTGATGAAGTCATCAAGCGCATACAGATTGGCTTTATACCCAGTTGCAGTCAAAAAGCTAACTTGTGATGCTGTTAGCGTAGCTCCTCGTGGAGCGAGGCGCGTAACGCAGTGAAGCGTGCCTCCTCTTGAGGAGCTTACGAATCGCGGCTTTAGGGTGGGGAAGCCTCAGCATCTGCTGAGATTTTGATCGAAAGGAAGAATGATATTATGTCTGGATAAACGCAGCCTAGAATCATATCATATCCTGTTAAATACTTATCATTTGACTAATGATTCAATGATTGTTGCGCCATCGGCTTTAATCCAAGCAATTTGGGCAACATGGCGATCGCCTGCGTATTGCCGAATTTCATCCGCATCCCGTCCCCCCAAATCCATTTCCACTCGCACCAGATGGATTGAGTCTCGGAGTTTTGTGGCATAAGCAAAGGCGGCGGCGTACGCATCTGGCGTTTCTGGTACAATTAACCAATTGCTAGCTGGCGTAGTTTGTGGTAATTGCCGAGCAGACAAGAGAATTTGTTGTAAATCTTCCAAGAATAATGCAAAACCAATTCCTGGTATGTTTTCTCCTTTCGGATGATAAAGTCCTAGAAGCTGGTCATAGCGACCACCCCGCCCAACAACCCGCGCCTGTCCATCAGTATCGCTGATTACCTCAAATACAATACCCGTGTAGTAATCAAAGGTTTGTAATAGGCTAAGGTCGAGGATAATTTCTATGCCTCTTGATTGGTTTTCTGTTGTATTGATTACTGTATTTTTCAGTAATTCTACTAAAGATTTCAGGTTATCTACGACGGCTTGTAACGGCTGATCCAAACCCAGCTTAGTAACTTTTTGCAACACATCATCTGGGTTTCCGCGTAAATCAAGCATGATTATGGCGCGTTCTCGTAGTTCATCGCTCAACGGTAGAGTATCTATAGTTACCCGGTCAAGGTGAGCGATCGCACTGCGGATTTTTCCTTGTAAATGAGCGGGAAAAGGTTTGAGGAGCGATCGCGTGATTTGAGCTTCACCTAAAATCAAATGCCACTGGCTCAAACCCAATGCTTGCAAGCACTCTGCCACCAACAGCAAAATTTCTGCATCGGCTAAATTACCGCCACTGCCCAACAGCTCCACCCCAGCTTGATAAAATTCCTGCTGGCGGTTGTGTTTCAACTCGCTTGTCCCTTGGAAAACATTGGCATTGTAATACAGCCGTTGCGGATAAGTCACACCTGCCATGCGTGTGACAGCCGTGCGAGCGATCGACGCTGTCAATTCTGGACGCAGCCCCAAATCTTCATCGTCAGCGTTTTGCAGTTGAATCACCGCCGAACGTTGAATTGCTCCCCCCGCCATCAGCGTATCCATACGCTCAAGCGTTGAGGTGATAATTCTGTGATATCCCCAACGATGAAACACCTGCTGTAACCTGTCTTCGATCCAGTGTTTTTGAGCCACATCTAAGGGTAATAAATCCCTAGCTCCCACTGGTGATTGATACACCATTATTTTTTCTTCCCACCAAACAAACCACCAAACAAACCGTCACGCCCAGTGTTAGGCGATGCTGTATGCTTCGCACCACTGGGTTTATGCCCTGTTATCTGTTCAACTCTGCGTTTGCCTTCCAATGCTACTTGGTTTTTAGGGTCTAATTGCAAGGCACGGTCAAAGTGAACTTTTGCAGTTGTGGTTAAATTTTGCTTCAAATAGACCACCCCGATCAAGCTATGGCAGCGACTATTATTTGGCTCTAGCTTCAAGGCATCTTGTAATTCTACCCTAGCTTGTGTCAATTGATTTTTTGCCATCAACTCTTGGGCGCGACGGATGTAATGAAGGACAACTGAGTCTTGTTGCTGTGTTGGTGGTGGTGGAACTATAGGAGTTTTATTGACGACTGGCGCACTCGTTGGAATTTGTGGTTGAGTTAGTGGCTGTGAGGTTGCTGCAGATAATTTGCCAGCACTGCGCATGACATATACCAAATTCAACTCGCTGACTTGGGCGATAGTCTGTTGCACTGTTTGTAACGAGTCATATTGAGTTTCAGCGATTTTGGCGATAAGCCAGAGGCTTGACGCTTCGCGTATCGCACTCTTATAGATATGCTCGAAGTTAGGCGCGTTGACGAGCTGTTTCGCCGCATCGCTAGAAAGTTCCACCGAAGCAGGTTCTTGAACTAAGCGCTTGCCCATTTGCGACAAAACTAAAATATATTCCGTTCTCTTTTTCTCATGAGACAGAGTCTCGTATGCTGGATTAACTAGCTTAGACAACAATTCACCAGCCAATTGTTTCTCAGCATCGCTTGCAGCCTTACAGCTATCAGGATGCAGGCGACGGGCGATATTGAGATAGCGTTTGCGAATCTCTTTGACATCCGCATCAACTGGGACACACAGAACCGCGTGATGATCTACGAAGTCATATTTAAACAATCCACGATTGAACTTGAAAGACATATAACGGTGTTGCACCACATCGCTTAAATTTCTCTAGTTTACTTTGCTTGTGAGAAATGGCTATAAATTTAACACCGTTAACGAGTCCATGCAGACTAATTACTAGAAAACGGAATTTTGGAGTATAATATAATAAGTCGCAGTAATTAAAAGTACAGAAGTTGGTACAAAAGTACGTGAACTTAGGAAGTTGTGCTTAATTGTGAGTCAAATATAAAAAGCCCGTCTAGTAATAGGTTGGTTTGATTAGGTTGCAAGCAAGGTACTTTTAAGCATTACTTAAAAATACTCCAATCTAGTTAAAAGGGAAGTGTAGCACCCTAAGTCTTTCCTACTTCACTACGCCCGCTCTTGGTAGAGGCAAGTCCTCAAAAGCTAAGGTCAGCGCTTATAGAGGAGAGTTTGAAATAGTAGATTCCGGTTTACTCCGATTTCTCGCTACACAGTGGTGGAACTTGTTTGAGTTCTTGAGTGAGGCTGTCGTGAATATAACCATTCGTGGCAAGAATTCTGCCAGAGGAAATATCTAACGCACTGCCATCATATGCAGTCACCTTTCCCCCCGCTTCTCGTAATATAATGACACCAGCGGTAATATCCCAAGGAGAAAGACCTCTTTCCCAATAGCCATCAAGACGCCCGCAGGCGACATGAGCCAAATCTAGAGATGCAGAACCACTGCGCCGTACTCCTTGAGTGAGATGAGTCAGGTGACAAAATTCCGCATAGTTGTTGTCAGATGTTTCACGACGGTCATAGGCAAATCCTGAAACCAAGAGGCTTTTACCCAATTCCAAGGTGTCTGAAACCTTTATAGGGCGACGGTTGCGCGTAGCTCCCAAACCTTGTGCAGCACGGAATAGCTCATCGTGGAAAGGGTCATAAATAACACCAACTTGTGGCACACCCTGAATCAAAAGCCCAATAGAGACAGCAAAAAAGGGGTATTGGTGAGCGAAGTTCGTTGTCCCATCTAGGGGATCAATTGCCCAGAGGTATTCATTATCTTGATTTCCCAGTTTTCCTGATTCTTCAGCAAGTATAGAATGGTCAGGAAAGTGACGACGCAAAACATCTAAAATCACCACTTCCGCAGCTTTATCAGCAGCAGTCACCAAATCACCGGGGCGTCCTTTTTCTGTAACTGCGTCTTCTACCTTACCCAAATAACCTTCCAACACCGCACCAGCAGCAAGGGCTGCTTCTGTAGCAATATCCAAAAAGATTTGCAGATTAGTCATCGCTAGTTAATAATTCGTAATATCAGCCTATTACGAATTACGAATTAAGGGTAGACGTGAAGTTTACCCCTATCCGCCTCCGGCACCTTTCCCGTTATAAAGGCTACCGTGTACACACATCTGACTCAAAACCTCACCCTTGCTTTTAGCTGCGCTAAAATCTTTCCCTCTCCTTACTAAGGAGAGGGATGCCCGATAGGGCAGGGTGAGGTTCCTTGTTTCTCAGCGATGCTCCAGCAGAGAACCGCCCAAGGGGGGAACGCCTGGATAATAAAGTCATTGAACTGGAAGCAGAGGCAAACGGCAAGAAAGTTAAGATAAAAGCTAGCAGTCCTCAAGAATTAGAAGCAGCAGTCAAGGCAATACAGGAATTAGTAAAACCAGATGACAACTCAATCTCAATTTGATGTCTTCCTTTGCCACAATAGCGAAGATAAGGAAGCAGTCATAAAAATTGCAGAGCAATTAAACGACGAATATAACATTGAACCGTGGCTGGATGTTTGGGAGCTACGACCTGGTTTTCCTTGGCAGCCGGAACTAGAAAAGCAGATTGAGCACATAAAGTCAGCAGCAGTTTTTGTTGGCAACAGTGGTATTGGTCCTTGGCAAGAAGATGAAATATATGGTTTTTTGCGTGAATTTAAGCGACGAAAGTGTCCTGTTATTCCCGTGCTGCTTTCTGATGCTCCACAGAAGCCTATTCTCCCGGTTTTTCTTCAAGGCATAACATGGGTTGATTTTCGGGAACAGACACGTGTTTATACTCCTGCAATGGATCAACTGATCTGGGGTATTACTGGGAAAAAGCCAGTAAGGGTGAAGGTCAATCAAACAGATGATTCAGGTGATGACCTCAGATCAGAAAAAGGCGTAGACTACCGAGGCGATATCCGTTGGCGTGGATAAATTTTTCTGCTACTTCATGCACCTCAGTACACTCGGTAACTGTTTGCTTATCCCAAGGTAAACTCATCTGCCCTGGTGACTTTTTCTGATTCCCTTTATTCTTCATTGATGGCAAAAAGCGACTACCCCAATGATTTCTTTTTTCTGGCTTTGGTTGTGGGCGATATTTTTTACAAAATCCTCGATATTTAGCAGCGCATTCCTCCAAGTTTCTTCCTAATTGCAAAAATGCGGGATGCCACTGAGTGATACCATCATCACTCAAGCGGTCATGGATGCCATAGTTGCTGAAATCGTAGAAAAAACCCTGCTGTATTCCAGCTGCTTTGGGATTAGCGTGGATGTATCGCAACGTATTCAAGGCTCGCCGTTTATCTGTATTAGCAAAACCTGTGCTGTGGTATCGCTTCTCCCAAAAGTGTCCTGTCCTGTTCAGCATTCGATTAAAGCACATGGCGGTATACCAGTTGAGCCAGTGCATAATCTTAGGCAATTCCTCTGGCTGCTTGGGTTCTAGCAGATAATGGACATGATTGCTCATGATGCAGAGGGCATAGAGCTTAAAGCCATATTTTTGCTGTGCCTTTTTGATAGCATAAAGCATCACTTCACGGCATTCTAACCGCGTCAGGCGAAATTCGCGGTTGTTGCAACGAGTGGTAATGTGATAGCAAAAGCTTGGTTGTAAGTTACGTTTAGGGCGCGGCATTGAGAAATTATAGGCGAAGGATACACTGACTTTACCAGTAAGCTATTGGCAGGGCGATGCCATGATTTCTTTTTTGTGGCTAACGAGGTTTTGATACTCGCGCTTGAGTGTTTGATACTCGCGCTTGAGTGTTTGATACTCGCGCTTGAGTGTTTGATACTCGCGCTTGAGTATTTGAGACTGGCGCTTGAGTATTTGAGACTGGCGCTTGAGTATTTGAGACTGGCGCTTGAGTATTTGAGACTGGCGCTTGAGTGTTTGAGACTGGCGCTTGAGTGTTTGATACTTGCGGACGAGTGTTTGAGACTGGCGCTTGAGTGTTTGATAGTCGTTCACAAGCTGTTGTGCATTTAATTTGCACAATTTGGGCGGGCAAGATGCCCACCCCACAAGAGTTTCATTAAAACAGTACCAGCCGCAGTGACGCTTTCTCGGGCTGGTGTGGTTGTACTGACACCAACGGTTTCTGTGCACAGGAGTGTGGTGTTTCTCCCGGAGGATGAAACTGATAACTGATAACTGATAACTGGTAACTGTTAAAAGATGGTGTGCAAATTGTAGGATCTTCAGCTTACCAGCAAGGCGATTGGGCAAGGAACAGTGTTCTTTAGGGCGATCGCACTTTATAGTGGCTAAACTTTGTACACTACCAAGATATAGCAATCTTCAGATCCCCGACTTCTTTAAGAAGTCGGGGATCTTGTTTTTTCAGCGTACAAACTTATTTCTAACAAAAATAAAGTCCCTACGAATTGGTGTAGAGACTTTGATATAGCTGACTCTCAAAAATGACTGTAGATTCACTTATCTGGGGTATCCGTCATATCTGTCGTATCGGTCATTTCTATCGTATCTGTCATTTCTATCGTATCTGTCATTTCTATCGTATCTGTCATTTCTATCGTATCTGTCGTTTCTATCGTATCTGTCATTTCTATCGTATCTGTCGTCTCTGCTATTGCTAACAGCGAACTCTGCTCGACAGCCATTCCTTACCCAAATACGGTTTCTGCGATAACCCCAATTTCCTCTACAACTAGCATCAGACAATTGCCTGACAAACCTTACTTCGCTTCCTCTATCTACCGAACAAGTGTTCCTCTGATTATTGCTGCTTTCACAAGTTATTGTGTCTTGAGCAGAAGCTGGTGAGGCAAAGTTGAAAAGCGTACCTAGACTAACAGTGGTAGCCATCAAGGTACCAGCAATTATTGGAAAACGAACGCTCATATTAAATGTTGGATGTGCTTTAAGAATAAAAAACTGACTATATTCATTATTCCAAATTTGTAAAAACACTTGCCTGTACCTTCAGCCATAGAACTTAGCGTCCTAAGCACTTTCAATACTTTTGGTTGAAAAAGCTCTTTTTTTTGTAACAAAAGGCAATGTTTGCCTGATTCAAGCTACAGCAAATTCTATGTATTGACCTACCGAAGATGCGTCAATACCCAACAGTTGATGTAACTCTCGAATCTGACTCATTTTTTTGCAATGAATCTTGAAAATTCGCTCTGAAGCTGAGCATTACGAATTACTAACGATACTGACGGCGAAACTCAGCGGGAGTCAGACGCATCGGTTTTTCTGGGTTCCAAATTCCTTGCCCCATGAGTCTCGCCCATTGCTGGGCACGTTCTAAGCGTAAGTCATATTTGTGGTTAGGCGATCGCCCCACAAACAGAGCATACCCTTCTTTCACCAGCTGTTCATTCAACAAAACCTCATCTTTCCACGCATAAGCCAAAGTCCGCCCGAATTTGTCCTTCATTTGCACATCAAACTCCAGCATCACAGGCTGTTCTCCAACCAGCGCTTCTAAGCGTTCCTTAGCTGCATCTCCCCAAGGGCGCTGCTGCAAATCTGGTGCATCGATACTCAGCAACCGCACTTGAGAAATTAAACTTGGTTGCTCCCCGATACCCACCACCTCCAAAGTTTGCCCACTCACTACCTGTGCAACTTTAATCTGTATCCGCGTACTTTCTTCCGCCTTCTTCTGAGGTTGGCAAGCTACCAGGAGTAATAGACAAAACAGAATGGCAATTTTTTGCACCTTTGCGACGCCAGTCGCCTGCGGAGGGAGACCCTCCTGCAGCGCTGGCTCGCCTTTGCGTCTTTGCGCGAAATAAATATTAATCCTCATCTAACGGCAAACCCGCCCTAACTTTCCCCTTAGCAAAAAAGCGCCCAAACTGGAGTTCGTAGACTTCATCTTCGTCTTGTGTCTCCACCTCCAAATCAGAACGGGCATAACTAACGCACAATAAGGCATAGCCTTTTTTCCGCAACTCTGGCGACAGTCCAATCGCTTCCGGTTGGTAAATCTCTCCTGAGATTACCCGCACAGCACAAGTGGTACACGCCCCATTGCGACATAAAAACGGCAGTTCCACCCCTTGTTTTTCGGCTGTATGCAGGATGTAGCGGTCCTCGGGGACTTCTAAAGTGTATACTGTGCCTTTAGCGCGATCGCGAACTTTAACAGTGTATGTCTCGGACATCGGAATTTTCGATTTTAATTTAGGATTTTAAACTGAAATTTCCTTGCATTTTAATTTATTTCATTGTAGAATGGTAAATCGTGACGCCTGGAGAGATGGCCGAGTGGTTGAAGGCGCAGCACTGGAAATGCTGTTTGGGGGCAACTTCAACGAGGGTTCGAATCCCTCTCTCTCCGTTCAATAATATCTCCAACATACAGACTAATTTGCCTAAGATTTTCTGAATCTTTAGGCATTCCTGTTAATTGGTAAAATTCTTGCCTTCGCCTTTGCTTCATCCACTGTGACTAAAGCACCGATTTCTAGTTCGTGTTGAAACTGACGCAAGGCATTAAATCAGTTATCAGTTATCAAGTATCCGCATTATCAGCTTAATTCGGGTGTGTTACGGCTCAACAAGTGTTTTGGGTTACGTACAATTATTTTGAGCCGTAACGCACCGCATGTTTGAAGGTGGGTAATGCTGCGCTAAAATTGCTGAATTTCCGGAATAGTCTACTGTTTGATTGATATCTACATACAGTAGAATTCTCGAACCGTAGATATTATTTATAACAAAACTAGCATTATGGCAGATACATCTGACGTTAAACTAACCATTACATTTACCGATCCAGACTTGGATGACGAGGAAAAAGATGAGGAAGTCCAGAAGCTTCTTGCACAGATGAAAAACTTGGATGAAGTAGAAGCGGTTGACCGAGTGATTAACGCCGACGCGCCAGAGCGAACGAAGTCAGTAACAGGCTGGGTAGTCGCTCAACTGATAACTTTTGTGAAGCCGGAAAATGTGAAGCAAGTCTGGGGGTTTTTGAGCGATCGCCTAGCCAATAAAGTCATTGAATTGGAAGCAGAGGCAAACGGCAAGAAAGTTAAGATAAAAGCTAGCAGCCGACAAGAGTTAGAAGCAGCAGTCAAGGCAATACAAGAATTGGTGGAAACAGAGTAGACTAGCAAACATGGCGAAAATTGCACTGCTGATTGGGGTTAGTGAGTACGAGCTTGGGTTAAACTCCTTGCCTGGGGCTGTTATGGATGTCGATGCCATGCAGCAAGTTTTGCAGCACCCAGATGTGGGCGAGTTTGCACCAAGCGATATCACTGTGCTGAAAAATCCTCAACGGCAGACAATGGAAGAAGCAATTGAAACGCTATTCTTCAATCGCCAAAAGGATGACTTGGTGCTGCTGTACTTTTCTGGTCATGGGATTAAAGATGATAGCGGCAGGCTTTTCCTGGCAACTCGTCAAACCCGCAAAAACACCAAGGGAGAATTGGTCAGAACTACCGCTGTTGCTGCTAGCTTGATACATGATGTCATGGAAAATAGCCGTTCGCGGCGACAGGTGATTATTCTTGACTGTTGCTTTAGCGGTGCGTTTGCCGAAGGCATGAGGGCGAAAGATGATGGCAGCTTGGATATTAAGAACCAACTGGCAGAGACTCAAAAACCGCAGTCCGTAGAAGGACGAGCAGTTCTGACTTCTTCCACAGCCACTCAGTATTCTTTTGAACAACAGGGTTCAGATTTATCAGTTTATACTCGTTACCTTGTCGAAGGAATTGAGAAAGGCGCGGCTGATATTGATAATGACGGTGTGATTTCGGTGGATGAACTGCATGAGTATGCTCGCAAGAAAGTGCAGGAAGCAGCACCGGCAATGAAGCCAGGAATTTTTGCCGTTAGAGAGGGTTATAAAATTCAGTTAGCGAAAGCTCCGATAGGCGATCCGAGATTGGAGTATCGTAAGGAAGTAGAAAAGTGCATCCGAGATGGTCAGGTTTCGCGTGTAGGACGCCGGATTCTCAACCGTCGGCAGAGTGAACTGGGTTTGTCGGCGGATGTGGCAAGAGAAATTGAGAACGAAGTGTTGGAGCCTTACCGCCAGCGCCAAGAAAATCTACAAGAATATGCAGAAGCACTGACTGAAGCGTTAGAGGATGAAGGCACTCTCAGCCATCACACGCGAGAGGATTTGAAGCGTTTACAGCAACTTTTGCAACTTAGAGATGAAGACATCGCGCCAATTGAGGCACGTTTAACCCCACCCCCAACCCCTCCCCGCAAGCAGGGAGGGGAGCCGGATGAGGCGACGGATTTACAGGTAAATGTAGCAAAAAATACTACTCCTGCTGCACCTCCACCGCCTACAACCGACGAAGATGACCTCAGTTCTGAAAAAGGCGTAAAGTACGCAAAACTGCGAGACTTACTGGCAGCACAAAAGTGGAAAGAAGCTGACTATGAAACTTATCTGGTGATGCTACAGGCTGTTGGACGCAAGGAAAATGACTGGATTAAGAGGGAAGAACTCTTAACCTTTCCCTGCACTGACCTCCGTACGATTGACCAATTGTGGGTAAAATACAGCAATGGACGCTTTGGCTTCAGCGTTCAGAAGGAAATTTACCTCAGTGTTGGTGGTAAGCCGGACGGCAAATACTATCAAGAAGCCTGGGAAAAATTTGGCGATCGCGTGGGATGGAGAGTGCAGGGAAACTGGATTTCAGATCATGATAATGTAAGTTTTCATGCCTCAGCACCTGAGAAGGGTTACCTCCCTTTCACTTCCCTTGGTGGAGGATTTTGGTTTGGGGGAAAGGATGGATGTTGGTTTCTCTTCTCTCGCATCGAGACTTGTCAATCGCATAGCATTGAAGATGACCTCAGTTCAGAAAAAGGCGTAGACTACACAAAACTGCGAGACTTGCTAGCAGCACAAAACTGGAAAGAAGCTGACTATGAAACCTATCTGGTGATGCTCCAAGCTGTCGGGCGCAAGGAAAATGACTGGATTAGGGATGAAGAACTGTTAAACTTTCCCTGCGCTGACCTCCGCACGATTGACCAATTGTGGGTAAAATACAGCAATGGACGCTTTGGCTTCAGGGTTCAAAAGAAAATTTACATGAGCGTCGGCGGCAAGCCTGACGGCAATTATGACGAAGAAGCCTGGGAAAAATTTGGCGATCGCGTGGGATGGAGAGTTAAAGAAAACTGGATCTCTGATGACGAAGTCATTTTTGATACAACTGCTCCCGAGGGACACCTCCCTCTTCAAGGAGCCTGTGTGTGGGACACCAATTACCTTTACCTTCCGGAGATTTTGATTAAATTCTTTTCTCTCCCATTGAGACTTGTAATGTGTAACATTTAAGCGTTTCAGAATTTTGTAAATATTTCTTGCAGTTCATGCTTGCAGCGTATAATCAACATTTAGTGAATTTCATAATCCATTTGGGCGGATAAATTTTTCTGCTACTTCATGCACCTGTGTACACTCGTGTAGTTTCTGCTTATCCCAATGGTTTCTTTTCTCTGGCTAACGACTGTTTGGTAATCGCTAATGAGTGTTTGATACTCGTCCACGAATCTTTGATTGTCGTTAATGAGCCTTTGATATTCATTCACGATATTTTAATACTCGCGCTTGAGTGTTTGATACTCGTGGATGAGTGTTTGATACTCGTGGATGAGTGTTTGATACTCGCGCTTGAGTGTTTGATACTCATCCAGGAGATTCTAATACTTGTCCACAAGACTTATAGAGATTGCACTAGTCATCTGAATCTGAAAATAAAGATTCTAAATTGCGATAACCACTAATCACCCGCACAATCACAATACCATCTTCCAAAACTTGATAGAGGATAATGTAACCATTTAAAGGAACGCCACGTAATGAAGGTACAATCTCTGCATAGCTACGTCCCATACTGGGAAACTTAGCTAAGTTTTCGCACTTTTTATTAAACTCATTGACAAATCTCTCTCCTGCTTCAACGTTGCGACTGGCAAAATAATCAATAATTTCTTCTAAATCTCGACTTGCTTCTAGAGAGATAATATATCGGCTCATTCTTGAGCCTCACGCGCTTTCCGCAATTTTTCTCTTAGTCTGTCTATCACAACTTCACCATCAATCACTTCACCTCGCTCAATTTGAGCCAGTCCCACTTCCACTTTTTGACGGGTTTGTTCAAGCCATTGGATATAGTCATTATCTAATTTTTCTAAAAGTTTAAATGCTAAATCAATAACCTCATCTGCATTGGCAAATTTACCACTAGCAATTTGTGCTTGGATAAATTGCTCATGTTCGGGTTTAAGTGAGATGTTCATAATTTAAACCTCAGATGAAACTTATTCAAGGTGTACCTTACTCTAGTCTTAAGAATATTTAGTTGGTCAACCTGTTCCAATAAACGGTCTAAAGTGGCAATTTCATCAGCCGAGAGTTGGTGTTCCGCATTTCTACCTAGCAAATAGTCCAATTGAACTTGAGCTTTAGGAGACAACAGACTTTCTACCAAGGCTTGCAGTTCATCCTGGCTCAAGCCAGTTAAAATTTCAGCATCAGATGTTGATGTGTTGGTTAACTGATGGTATGTTTCCAAATTTAAGAGTACACCAACTCGCTCTCCTTGTTGGTTGGTAACGTACTGAACTGATTCAGACATTGGTGGCTTTGGGAATATGCTTGGATTTATCGTAGCTTATTCAAGAAAATGAGTTTCAAATTCCTACCATTACGTTTCAAAGGCGATGGTGCAAAGTGCGGCGTCCTATAAAGCGATCGCCTTCCGCCCCCAAGTACATTCACCTATACGATTTTTAACGAAAAGACTTGAGCTCATGCTTCTCCAGCTATGCGTTGCCCTTACAAAAATAGCAATCGCAATTTCTTCATCTGATTTTTACTGTAACTTTAATAACTTTATGAGTTAACTTCCAGACCTGGTTATTTTCTTGGTAATGTTATAAAAGTAAGCTCGCTACCGAGGTCTGGTAATGAACTCTGTCAAGCAATACAACTGGTTACAAGTTGTAGAAAGTTGCTCGGTTGTCAGTTGTATTGTTGGCTCAATACTCTCAGTAGTCTCTCAACAACTGATGTATGTATCTGTTCCTTTAACTGTTGCACTGTCGCTCAATTTAATAAATAGGTCAAAATTTCAGCAACAGATACGGCAGTACAACAAAACTACAGTATCTGAAATGCATCAAGCTATCAATTCCTTGGATCAGCAAGTTCAGGCTTTGCCAACCCAGAGTGTAGACCTTGACCCTGTATTCAAATCTTTACTTCAGGTACAGCAAACAACTCGCACGCTTACCGAACAGTTCAATACTCGACCGGAAACGCAAGAGGTTAAGCAGTTAAAAACAGAGATTACTGAACTAAATAATCTTTTCAACAGCCTATCGGTACGTTTGGACAATCTTCCTACTTACACAGAAGTTAATACAAGTGAGATAGAGCGCACAATTACCAACCTTAGTAGTCAATTAGATACCTTGACAAGACAGGTTAATGCCAAACCAGAGGTACAAGCAATTGAAGAGTTGAAGGAGGCGCTTAATGAAATCAAGAATGAGACAGAAGCGCAAGTCAAAGCTTTGCAAGGACAACTGCAAGCTTTCGACCTCAACCAAGTCAATAGCGACATTGGCAAACTTCAAAGCCAAATTAATCAGATTAATGAGCAATACTCAAAAACTCCTTCTTTTGACCCTAATTATTTGGAAGAGCGTTTAACTGAAATAGAAATCCAAAATTCAACAACCTATAAAGATAATATTAATCGTTTAGTTTCAGCAATCAAGCAACTGCAATCAGAGAAAACAGTAACGGAAGCAGCAATTGCAAAGTTTGCAGGAGAGTTAGATAATTTAAAACTGCGTTTTGATAATCTACCTGCTCCTCCAGAGCCAATTGATGTAGGTGAAATACAAACATCGATTACAAAACTCGATAATCAGTTAAACGCTTTAGCTCAAGATTTCATAGGCCGTTCAGAACCAGCAGCAATTCAACGCATAGCTCAGATAGTCAATCGGTTTCAAGAGCGTTTTAATAACCTACCTCTTGCTCCAGAATCAGTTGATTCTAACGAGTTAAAGAAATTTGTTGCTGGTGTTGATGAGCGTTTAACTTTACTAGAATCTCTCAATATTACTACCATTTCTAACGAGTTTACTCAACTTCAAACTGACATAAAGTCCGCCTTGCAACAGCTTGAACATCAACGCCTTTTTCAATCTAGTGTTGTTGAACTTTCCTCGGCTCAAGTTGAGGGATTAAAGCAAGAAGTTGAAAAACTGAAATTCCAAATCGTTAGGGAATTAACATCAAAAATAGAACAGTTACAGCAACAGCAGCAGGTTCTGGAACATCAGATAAGTACCCGACAAAAACATTTAGACAACCTAGATGTTAGTGTTCTTAATTTACGAAATGAAAACATTCAAGTAAGACAAAATGTAGAAAAATATAATCCGCAAATAAATAAAATCAATGTGTTATTAGACAAGTACAATCAGAATACAATTCACATAAAGCAGCAGTTGGAAACATTACAACAGCTAGTGAATGTGCTAGATGAAAGAACTAATAACAGCCCAAATCTACATGAGATTCATGAAAGACTGGATTTTTTACAGCACTTAATGACCGAATATGTGAAAACTGAATATTTAGAAAATGTACTTTTAGACTTATGCGAAGAATTTTCCAAGCAGATTGATAGAGTTGTTGATCTGCAAGTCGGGGAAATGAATCAACAGCTAAGTAAGTGGACGGAAAAATTTACAAGTATGTAACGAAAAGTAAAAATAAAATTACTGTAGAGTGTGTTAGGCGCAGCCTTTCGATATACCTTGTCATAAAAAACATAATCAAAGCGCCCAACGCACCTTACTTTTGACTCTTATCTGGAGTGAATTCTCGATAATAAAATTTGTTTGTAATAAGGACAAGAGTCCTTGGTATATCAGGCAAAGAGGACTAAAGTCCTCACTACGTAGTTATTAAGATTGTATTACTGGACTTCATGTCACTGTATCTACAAGGCTACCATCCATTCTTATTGTTAGTAAGTCTTTATCTCAACATTAACAAGCTCTTAATGGTTAGTTAATACCCAGTTGATAAGTTAAGGTTGCTAGATTGAGCTGGGTTTCATACCAAATCCGTATCCATAATCTCTATGTAGCTTTAGGGCTATAAGTGTTGCGACTTATCAAAAAAAGATTGCAGACTTACAAACAAGACTATGGAAATCGGATTTGGTATGTCATCATGTTGGCAATTAGTTAACTATTATTCAGCTTTCAGTTTCTTCTCTATTTTAAGGATTTACAAATTTAAGAATTTACAAAAAGGATGCGTATGGAGCGTTTTCATTTCGAGCGCTTACTATCGAGCAAAGCCAAGCGGCGGCGCTTTCTCATTGGTGCAGGGGCTATAACTGCAAGCACGATCGCCAGTCTTTGGACTCACAGAGTTATTGCACAGCCAAGTTTTTCTGCTTATCCTTTCAGTCTCGGTATCGCTTCTGGTGATCCCTTACCAGATAGTGTGGTGCTGTGGACGCGATTGGCTCCAGAACCGTTAAATGGCGGTGGTATGCCGGATGTTAATGTGCCTGTGCAGTGGCAAGTTGCTCTGGATGAAAACATGAGAAAAGTTGTGCGACAAGGTAGGGCGATCGCCACTCCTGAATTTGCCCACTCTGTCCATGTAGAAGTGGGTGGGTTGCAGCCTGAGCGTTGGTATTGGTATCAGTTCAAGGTGGGTAATGAAATTAGTCCCGTCGGACGCACCCGTACAGCTCCAGCGCGTGATGCTCATGTCGATAAGTTTCGCTTTGCCTTCGCTAACTGTCAAGACTGGCAGAACGGTTACTACACAGCTTACGAGCACTTGGCTCAAGAGGAGCTAGATTTGGTCGTTCATTTGGGTGACTATATTTATGAGTACGGACCGCAACCCGGAGGTCCACGTCAACATAATAGTCCGGAAATCGTGACCCTTGCCGATTACCGGAACCGCCACGCCCTTTACAAAACTGACTCTAACCTACAAGCGGCTCATGCAGCTTTTCCCTGGATCGTCACTTGGGACGACCATGAAGTCGAAAACAACTATGCTAGCTTCATTCCGGAAGAAAATCAAAGTTCAGAGGCGTTTGTGACTCGTAGGGCAAACGCTTACAAAGCTTACTACGAACATATGCCCCTACGCTTGTCATCGCTGCCTCAAGGTCCTTATTTGCAGCTTTACCGGCGTTTCGCCTTTGGGGACATTGCTGAGTTTAATGTCCTAGATACCCGCCAGTACCGCAGCGATCAGCCTTGCGATGACGGCTTAAAACCCCGTTGTCCGGAAGCGTTGGCTCCCAATGCAACTATGACAGGCACAGAGCAAGAACAGTGGCTGTTCCAAGGTTTAAGTGATTCCCAAGCTCGCTGGAATGTGATTGCTCAGCAAACTATGCTGGCACAATACGACTTTAATGCCCTCCCAAACCAAGAAGTCTTCAACTTGGATCAGTGGGATGGTTATGTCGCTGCACGCGATCGCCTATTACAATTTCTCCAACAGCGTCAACCGAATAACCCAGTTGTGATTACTGGTGACATTCATTCGAGCTGGGTACACGACCTAAAAACTGACTTCAACAACCCAAACTCGCCCACTGTCGCCACTGAGTTCGTGGGTACCTCAATTTCCTCTGACTTTCCTGAGGTCTTCATTCCCCCGACTGTAGCAGCTCTTAGCAACAATCCTCATACTAAATTCTTCGACGGCAAAAATCGCGGCTACGTGCGTTGTCATCTTACACACGAGACTTGGCAAAGTGACTACCGCGTTGTTTCCACCATCCGCGAACAGAGTGCAACCATTAGTACCTTAGCTTCGTTTGTAACCCAAAACGGGCGACCTGGCGCTGAACGTGCTTAGCATTGGATATCACCGCATTCAATTGCACTTAGAATTTAGATCAACTGAGATCTTGCAAGAGTTGCAACAGGAGGCGAAGCCTCCAAACCCTCGTTACCAGGTTCAACCTGGTAACGAGATATTAGAGCCTCTGGCTCTTGTTGACAATGGTTTTGGTCTTATCTGAACCATATTGGGTTCTAGCGATAAGAACTCGTAATCGTTTTAGCTGTCGCTGCGATGACTTTTGCACGCTCTTTTGAGGATCGCCGTGACTCTGCCACAAAAACAGCAACTGAGATCGTACCACCATCCGGTGCGGTTAGTATGATAAAACTTTACTAAAAATCTAGTCTAATATAGCCTTATATTTACAAAAAAATGCTACTCTAATACTGAGCATTCAATCTTGAGCTACCTCAAAAAAGATTAAGCAGACCTTAATCTAAAACTAAAAGTAATCCCAAATTAACTAACTAGTTCTAGAGGGATAGGGGATGTCTGGTAGTACATCCAAGGCGAAAAACAACTATGTTCTGCCGTGCCAACGGTAAAATAGTTGTTGCTTAAACCCGTATGTAGTAGTCTGCCTATATTTGACTACGTAAAGCGGAACTATTCCGACATCATTGGTCACCGCAGTAACGCCCCTCCAGGTAAGGCTAGTTCCTGTTTTATGACCAAGTGTCCAGCCTTCCGGTACTCCTGCTTTCAAGCGATCTGGAAAGGTTACGGTTCGCTGCATCACTTTTAAGAGATGCGCGGTCGATTTGGCTGAAAGGAGTTTCCCCCTGGCAAGAGCACTCAGGAAAGTCACCATCCCTCGTGGCGTCGCCGTATCACGCTCGTCTTTCAAGTAGGCGGCAAAAGACGCGTCACGACGGCTGGACGGCACAGCTTTTATCGCTTTGTCAAGCACATCTGCATCAACGTACTCAGGTCGCCAAATTAAACCGACAATCTCAGTTTGGAGGTGTTTCTCGTCCCTATCCACGCGCAGACCTGAAATCTTCTTCGTTCTCAAAAACGCCTGTATACCTTCTGCACCGCCAACCTGTGCAAAAAGAAGATCTGTCGCAGCACTATCGCTCTCAATAATTGCACGAGAAATCAGATCGGCGACAGTTGTCCTTACTTCTCCACGTTCTGCAACGAGATCGGCAATCGGCTGGACATAAAGGCTTAAGTCCTTCTTGCGGACAGTTATAACATCCTCAAGACGCATCTGACCACGATCAACTGCATCCATTGCGGCAGCACCAACGACCAACTTCATGACACTCTGGAGCGAGAAACGTTGGTCACCGTTGACGCAGGCAATGGCACCCGATTTGGTCTCCTCTGCACAGATCCCAACCCGACCATCAGATCCCTTTGCAACAGCTTCCAACTTCCGTTGCAGCCCAGAAGTGTCCGTCAGCGATCCAGCCTGGGCAGGGGAGATAGATACCAAGCAAAAAAGATACAGAGCGCCTGCTAAACAGTTCAAGCATCGCGTGGTTCGCGGTTTCTTCTTTTTGTCCATGGTCATGTTTCATCTTCAGCTAAAGTAATCAGTGCATCATTGAAAGTGAGATTTAACTGCTTATCCAGACTCGGTACTAAGTCAATACCGAAATTCTTTTCCTTATCCTGAGCTAGTGCGTTAACTTTTATGCCAATGCACAACTCGTCACGCTTTTGTGCAGCTTTTACACAGTCAGCGAAAGTCAACTTGGCAAGCTGTTCGGTTGGAAAGTAAAGCGATATGGGCTTGATATACAGTTCGCTTCCCTCCACTGAGAACAAATCGCGATAGATGGACATGACGTCCGGTTCTTGGGAAACCTGAGCTAAAATTTTAGAGACAAGTTGGTTAGTGAGGAGAAAGTCTTTAACACCTGCTTTGATGACCAAGTCGGTGTCTTCTGAGTCAATTATTTCTGCAATTAATTCTGTCGTAACTTTGTTTCCGGTTTGGGCGGTATAGTCCCGGAAAATTTGCCGCAGTTCTAACAAAATGGTGAGGGTTTTCGCATCTATTTCTTCAGCATTTTCTCCCCTACCTGCCAGAATCGAGATGCTGTCATAGTCATAAGGTTTGAGGTGAAGAAGCTGCTCAACTGAATCCAAATTAGCTTGGAGGACAGCCATCTTTATGTGTAAGTAATCTTGGGCAATCTTATCAAATTCAGCTTGCACCTCTAGTGTTAAATCCTGTACCACCAGGTTGACTTGTGAACCTTCAACTATGTATTTAGCATATTCTTTGAGGATAATTGGAGTTTTGTTGTTCCAGCCAATAATAAGATGCTTCTCAGGTTTTCGCTCTAGGGTTTTGCGATCGTCACCATAGCCAAAATTTTTAGGCTGCACTACAGGTTGTGGATGAAACTGAATGGTTGAGTCATCTTCTGCCAGAATGACAACTTCATCATTTTCAGCAAGCTGGTAATTTTGACTGGGTTTTATTGTCAGGCGCAGATCTACATGACGCACCCCTATGGGAGTACCATTTAAGAAATGAAATGGCAATTCACCAAAGCTTAAGCTTTGCCAGCCTTTTTCCGGGCGATAGAAATAAAATTCGTTACCTTCAAAACCTACCAAGTTTAAATAAACTGAGGCTAGTCCTACACTCCGCGAGGTTTGAACTAAAATTCGAGCCAAAATATCAGCTTCATTCAGAGTGGTGACTGCTCCCGGAGCAATATTTTCAGCAAGTCGGCGATATTGTTGGGAGTGTAATTCTACAACAATAGGCGGCAAGGAGTCTTCCTCATTAGCTGCCACTACTGCTAGGATGGCTTTGACAACTCGTGCATCAGCTAAAGTCTTGCTTTCTTCAGGATCTGAAGCTTTGGCATCATTCAAAATAATCACCGATTTGGCAACTTTGACTCCAACTTTATTTAGGTCATTTAAATTAGTCGTTAAGCCATTGCGAGTCACGACTCGTGTAGTTTTGAGTTCACCTAAATTATTGCGGAGGAAATCATCCATCTCCTCTTTATCTTGTTGAGATAAGATAACAACGACTGCGTCTGCAACGGATTCATTAGCGAATACTAACTCTCTAAGAATATCTATAATTCTGTCGGTGAATCCTAAAATTAAGGTATGGTTCTCTTCTACTACAGGGCTTTTACCTTTACGCAGTAACTGGAGTCTTGATTCAAATTGCTGGGTAATAAAGGCTACGAGGCTGGAGAACAACACTAAGCCAACAAAAATCGTGATAACACCAACAAATTTAGTCGCAAAATTGGCATTGTCTCCTGTGTCTCTTAACCCGATCAACTGCACGAATACGTCCCAGTACAAATCCGGGGAATTTTCCAAATTTTCATTGGGAAACAACAATTCAGAGATGTAACGGGCAATTGTCATGATAACAAAAGCACCAAAAAACAATGACAATAATGCCAGAAAGACAGAAAATCCTCCCTTCGACATAAAGTTGTCAAAGTTATACTGTAGGCGCTTTTGCCAAGAGACTCTATTTTGAAAATTTCTCTTAATCATCATATTTTTTGAATTCAAAGAAAACAAATCTTTTTCTCTACAGAAACACTCATCACGATTCCACTGGGAAAGTTACTAATTATATTCTGAAGTTCAATCATAAAACTGATGCCAAATTCGGTTTCTCAAAGAGCGAACTGAAAAACTGAACTATTGATAATATCAGTTATTGGTTCGCTTATTTGAGCATCAGGTATCCTACGCGTGAACCTTTAGAGACTGATATTTTACAGCTATTTTCAGTTAATTGAACCACAGATTTTTGTAGGGGCACGGCATTGCCGTGCCCCAAAGAACGTGGTTTATTTATTTGAAAAGCGCTGTAAGCCATCAGGAATATATTAACTTACTAATACTATTAGTTGCTCTGTGCTCCTGTTTTAAATACCCCGACAGACTCTTGTAACTGCTGTGCCACTTCTAATGTTTGTTGTAGAGAGCGAGACACCATACCAGACGAATCTGCAGTGCGTTCTGAGGCTTGGGCAACTTTTTTGAGCAACGACACAACGGTTTGAGATGTTTGCGTTTGAGATATTGTTGCTGTAAAAATCGACTGCACTAAATAGTCAATCTGGCGAGAGACTTCTAAAATCTGCGTGAGGTTAAGCTTAACATCTTCGACAACATTTGCTTGTTCCACCATCTCGGTTGTTCCTTGTTCTATGGCTTTAACCACTTCGCTTGTTTCCAATTGGATGTTCTCGAAGATGTGTTGAATTTCTTTGGTCACTTCGCGAGACTGGGCAACCAATTGAGCAATTTCTTCCGCGACTGCGACAAAGTTTCGACCTGCATCACCCATCCACGCAGCCTCAGCACCAACGTTGATCGCTAGCAAGTTGGTTTGCATATCGATTTGGTTCATCAAGGACACAAGGGAGGAGATTTTTTGCGAAGTTTCGCCCACATGCTTCACCCTGTTGGCTGTTTCAGCAACGATTTGTTGTATACTCAAGATACTGTTGACAGTCAAATCCATTGCTTTTCCAGTGGTCTCTACTTTGTTAGAGGTCGTGTGAATCGTTTGTGCTGCTTGGTAGGCGTTCTCAGCGACTGCTTGAATCGAGACAGTCATACTATCGATTTCCTTAAGGGTGCGAGTAATATCGCTGACTTGTGTGAGCGCTTTATCCGCCAATTGCTGGATGGCACCAGAGTTTTCCCCAACAGAAGCATTCACTTGATGTGCCGCTGTTTTGACTTGAGTGACAATCTGCCGCAAGCTGTTGATAATGGTATTTAAAAAATCAGCAACTATGCCAATTTCACCGACTGAAATTTTAGCTCGAACAGTTAAATCGCCATTGGTTGCTTCTTTAACGTCACTAATAAGTTCTAAAAGCTGACTTTGCAGAGCTTCTTTACTATGCCTTAAAACTTCTTCTGCCTGCTTGCGTAAGGTAATGTCAGATACCACTCCAATAAAATTTGTGACTCGTCCAAATGCGTCTCGCACTGGAGAAACCGTTAATTCACACCAAAACGGGGTACCGTCCTTGTGGTAATTCTTCACAATTTGGCATTCACTCGAATCGCTCACTGTGTCGCGTATTTGTTCAACAGTCGTTTGCCCTGTGTCGCCTCCTAGTAAAAATCGGTAGTTGCGCCCAAGCGCTTCTTCTAATGAATAGCCTGTGATTGTTTCAAAAGCAGGATTGCAAAAGATGATCGGATTGTCTTTTTGATGCGCGTCAGTAATGAAAATGGCGTTACTCGCTGCTGCAATGGCGCGATCGCGAAGCCGCAACACTCTTTGTGCTTGTTGAAGTTCATCTAGAAGATTGGCTTGTTCTAAGGCAATTCCAACTTGAATTGCGAGTTGTCTAAATAAATCAATTTCAGACTTTTGCCAATTCCGAGGTCTAGAGCACTCATGAGCACATAATAACCCTATAAGCTGACTATTATTGAAAATCGGTACAACTAAATTTGCTTTGATTTGAAAATCTTCTAGAATTTTTTTGTGGGAATCTGTAAAGCCCGCTCTGGAAACATTGTTGGTAGCTCGGACTCTACCATTTTTGTACATTTCTATGTCATCTTCCCGAAAAGGGTTATTAACCTTTTGTCCTAAGGTTTTCACCCAACCATCTGCCACTGACTCGGCGATGATGTTACCACGACCATCAGGATTGAAGCGATAGATAATGACACGGTCTGTTGTTAATGCTTGACGAACTTCGTTGACGCTTGTGTTGAGGACATCTTCTAATTTAAGCGATCGCCGAATCCGTAGGGTAATTTCTGTAAACAACTGTGAACGTTGAGTTTCAATTTCTTGCTGTTCTAAAAGCTTTGCAGAAGCAGCCAAACGCTGATCGACAAACGAAGTCATCAACGCGAAACCCAAGATGACAACGGTAGCCACGCCAATGCTAACAGCCAGCCAGGTGAGGGAGTGTGTCATCGCCTGGGGCGTAATGATTGCTCGTGGATTAGTCGCCTTAAAGTTAGCTGCTGCCATACCTGTGTAGTGCATCCCAGCAATTGCTGCTCCCATAACAAGCGCACTGCCAATTTTTGTCCTCCCGACACTTGTGCTGGTCTGCCTGCGGAGTTGGAACGCCATCCATAATGCGACAATTGATGCACCAATGGCGATCGCCACAGAAAGCACAAACAGCAACGGATCATACCCGGTAGTTGCTTCCATCCGCATCGCGTACATTCCGATGTAGTGCATTGACGCAATGCCAATACCCATGAGGATACCGCCAATCAGCAATTGCCAGATACTTAACACTTCTTCACTGGCGAGATAAAGCGCACCTCCAGAAGCGATAATCGCAGGCAGCATGGAAACCAACACAGTCCACATATCGTAGGACATCGGCATCGGCAGACTGAAGGCAAGCATGGCAACAAAGTGCATCGACCAGATACCAATGCCCATGACGATTCCGCCACCAATTAACCAAGCAATTCTCGCCGATGCCTTCGCTGCCGTTACCCGCCCAGCTAAATCAAGCGCGGTATATGAGGCAAGGACTGCAATCACAATCGAAAGCCCTACAAGGCGCGAGTCGTATGTGCTATTGAGAACTAAATCTCCCTGAAGCATCAGGTTAACCTCAAGCAAAATTATTTTATAAAATTTAACTTTTTTGTGCTTTTATACTGATTTTTTATTCATTCAATGGCACTAAATCCATTACTGTTGCTAGCCCTTGGCATCATATTATTGAAATTTATTGAAATAATTGTTACCTACGCATATTAACGTACGACCATTGGCTGAGATTACTCCATAACAAAATAATTTTTATACTAACTCTATAGAAATTTTTCGGACTTTTCCTACTTTTCCTACTTTTCCTACTTTTCCTACTTTTCTAACTTGAATCGTGACAAAGTATGAAAAACCACTTATTTTTCATAAAAATCCGTACTGTATTATCTATACTTTAATCATTTCTCCAAATACCAATCTGTGATATTCTCCTATACATAACTTTAATTGAAACAAAATTATCATTTTAACACAAAATATTAAAATTTAAGTAAAAAAATATACAAAAATTTATTTCCCACTTAGGTGATGGAAATCGCCGTTGTAGCTTATTAGTTATCCAGAGTGCTTACAGATAAAAAATTATGAGTCAGGAAGACATAAAGATACCAGTATTATTGAGCGAGCGTTATCGGATTATCAGCGTACTTGGATCTGGTGGATTTTGCGACACATTCTTAGCAGAAGATACGCAAATGCCTTCGGGACGCCGTTGTGTGATTAAACAACTCAAGCCTGTTAATCATGATTTTCAGGTTTACCAACTGGTACAAAAGCGATTTCAACGGGAAGCTGCCATTTTAGAAGAACTGGGAGGAGCGAGCAATCAAATTCCCACTCTGTACGCTTACTTTCAAACGGTTGGACAATTCTACTTAGTACAGGAATGGATCGATGGACAAACCCTACTTCAAAAAGTCCAACAAAGGGGATGTTTGAGCGAAAGTGAGGTTGTCTCGATTCTCATCAGTCTGTTAGAGGTGCTGGAATATGTCCATAGCAAAGGCATTATCCACCGCGATATTAAACCTGACAATATAATGCTGCGCTCATCTGATAGCAAACCAGTTTTGATTGATTTTGGTGCGGTGCGAGAAACGATGGGGACAGTGCTGAACACTCAAGGAACTGTTAACAGTTCAATTATCGTTGGAACACCAGGGTTTATGCCTAGCGAACAAGCAGCAGGGCGTCCAGTTTTTGCCAGTGACTTGTATAGTCTTGGGTTAACAGCTATTTATTTGCTGACGGGACAATTGCCGCAACACATGAATACAGATTCCTACACAGGCGAGAGTCTTTGGGAGCGGGATGGTGTGAGTCCTCCTTTAGCAGCAGTGTTAGATAAAACCATCCGGTTTAATCCCAAGGAGCGCTACCCCAGCGCAAAAGCAATGCTCTATGCTCTTGCGAATATTGCAAAATCGCTTCCATCTAGGGTGGGTAACTTGACTCAACCACCTCCTCAGGCTGTTCCTGTAACTCTCAAATCTGCCCGTCAAAACAGAAGACAAAACGCTATGTTTCTTGGCGGTATGTTAATCACAGGTGCAGTATTCGGTACATCCATAATTATTGGTCTTTTGTTAACAAACTTTCCCCAACCTACAGCACAAAATAAAAAAGCTTCATCTGGGTTAGTTACAAAACCGCAAGGTTCACAAACCCCTTTTACATTATCTCCTTCCCTACCTGTAACGACCAGTTCTCAAAGAGTGCAAAGTTATGAACAATCAAATATAAATAGTGCGACATTGCCTAGTTCTTTCCATTTCATAGCAGACTCTACTTTCCCAAATTTACAATCTGCTATGGAGGAAACAAAAACTTTACAAAGGACTGGTTATCCTCAAACAGGTGTGTTTTGGATACGAGATTATCCAAATGTGGTAGGTACGCGTTTATTTGTAGTTTACGTAGCCACCTTTGGCGATCGCCCCAGTTGTGTTGATTTCCTCAAGAATTATGGAAAAGTCAATCCACAGGCATATTGCGCTTTTGCTAGTAAAGATCCTAAGGCACCAACAGATCGGTTGTCTTTTAATGAAATAAGATAAATCTTAATTTGACATACTCACCGCCCGCGCATGGTCGGTGATTCTTGACACTTCACTGAGATGTGCTGGCGAACCAGTCTTACCTTCTCTCTGTGTCCGTTTAGAGTCGTGGCAATGCCCTGTCCCGACTTTGTTTATATTTTTCGCTGCATTCTCGTCTCGGTCGTGTTCAGCCCCACAATTCAAGCATTGAACCGCCCGAACTTTTAAGCCGAGTTTGCCCCATTTGTAGCCACATTCAGAACAAATCTGGCTTGTTGGCTCCCAGCGACTAATAACATGGAAAACTCTACCAAACTTCTGTGATTTAGCTTCGCATAACGTTCTAAATTCTCTCCATCCCTGAAGACTAATAGCTCTGGCAAGTTTGCGATTTTTCACCATTCCCGACACATTTAAATCTTCCAAAATGATAGCTTGGTTTTCACTAACGACTTTAGTAGATAGCTTGTGCAAGAAATCTTTACGGGTATCCGCGATTTTGTTATGCAGCTTTGCAATTTGAATTCGAGTTTTGTTTCTGCGCTTTGAACCTTTGGGTTGACGTGCTAACTTTTTTTGAAGTTTGCGGATTTTTCTATCTAGTTTTGAATAATCTGGGCTTTCCGCTTTCTCACCATTACTCATTACAGCAAAAGTTTTAATCCCTAAATCAATTCCGAGGCTTTGGTTTTTGGCATCGGTTTGAACGGGTTCAATTTCTACTACAAAACTGAGAAAATAGCGGTCTTCGCAGTCTTTAATAACAGTAACGCTTGTTGGTGCGGAAGGTAAAACTCTTGACCAAATCGGTTTAACGTTGCCAATTTTAGCCAAGTAAACCTCATCCCCTTTGATGGAAAAACCGCCAATTCTAAAGCGTGCTGACTGTTGATTAGTTTTCTTTTTAAATTTAGGACTACCTAGTCTCTTGCCTTTCCGCTTACCCTTAAGGGAATCAAAAAAGTTTTTGTAGGCAACTCCCAAATCCGCAACAGACTGTTGCAACGGGATATTAGAAACCTCAGACAGCCATTCCCGTTCCAATGTTTTCTTTGCTTGAGTAATTACTAAATGAATGCAAGTCGTTATTACTTGGCAACTTCTCAGACTTCTTGCACAAAGCCAAAGCATCATTCCAAACCACACGAACACAACCAAACAACTGAGCTAAAAGCTGTTGCTGTTGGTCGTTTGGGTAGAAACGGAATTGATACCTGGCTTTCATGAATGTCTTTAACGTGCTATCTTTATGAGTATACCAATAGATACAGGTTAGCGCAATGACTTTCCAGAAAAAGCATAAGCTCGGATTTACTAGTAGTAGTCCCTTGGATAATGAGCCTATTTGCTTCAAAGGACGCATTGGACAAAAACAAGCACTTAAAGATATTCCTGACTGGCAGAATAAGCTTAGGGATTATGTTGATGAATTAATCAATAAAAAGCCGTCCTAGAAGGACGGGGCTTGTATCCCATTAATTTTGGTCAGCGTCCACCACACTCAATCTTTGCAGTTGTCGCTTTACCCTGATGGCTTGTCTGAGTAGATTTAACTTTTGCTTCGAGGCTATGAATTTTTTGTAAAAGCGACGCTCCCCAGCATAAAGAAATCACAAGCTTGATAGTCATGCCTACCAGGAGGAGTGTTACGATTTTAGCTGCTTGTCTCTCTTGAGCCAGCCTTTTTTGCTGTTCTACTAGTCGTGCTTCAGCTTCTTTAGCACGTTCCGCCTCTAATGCCTGTTGAACTTCTGCGCGATCAAATTCTTCACTCTTGGCTAAAAACCGATAATCTAGGTTGCTCAAGCTTTTGCCATGCGCCCAAGTTTGGGCATCAATCAAAGCTTGTCCGCGCAATAACCGGGATTGATCTTGTTGGTTTGAAGCAACCCAGGTATCGAAGGCTTGAGAGTAGGGACGCAGATACGCTAATTGTTTTTCCACCCATTCTAGGTGGAAAACTTCTTGATAAATCCGGTTTTTTACCTTCAGAAAACCTTGCTTTTTCACAACCAACCCAGACAGCAACAATTCTACCTGTTCTCGAGAGTCATCGACTGGGACTTCAACTCCTTGGAGGATTTGCTGATAAATTCCTAGTAATCTGCCGACAGATTGTTCGCTTCTAAGCAGGCGATCGCGAATTGTCCGCAAATGCTCGGGTTCATCTTGTGATTCCCAGTGGTTGATTATGCGGGACTTTACCACACTTTCCACCCAAAATGCTTCCGTCCCAGGGAGCATTTTGAGATTGTCACTGAAAACTTCTTGAGCCGAACTCACCAACAACCGACACAGCTTTTGTGTGAGAAAAGGTTGTCCTTCTGTCCAAGCTAATATTTCTTTTAAAACTTTCTGGGGATTGTTACCGTTGAGTTCCAGTCCCTGAGCGAGGACTTTAGCTTCATGAAATGTAAAACCTTGTAGAACGATTGCTTTCCCAATATTAAATGGAGTCGAATGATTTCGATATTGAATTAAGTCTCTTGGCGTTGCAACTCCGAAAATTGCAAATGTAATACGATTATATTCTGGAGAAAGCGCTCGATTATTGTAGCAGAAGCGAATCAAGGTAAAAAAGTCATCAACAGAGAAATCAAGGCTTAGAATACTATCAATTTCATCAATAAATATAAACAATCTTTCATTAGGAAACTGAGCTAGCAGTATCTCCGAAATAAATCGGCTCAGTTTCTGAAGTAAAGAAAGATCATTCTGCTCTTGCCACCAGGTTTTTAAATTGACCTTTCCTATCAGTTTAAAACCCATCCATAAGTCACCTACGACTCCCTTATACCACTGTTCGGGAGTAATATTTTCACAGCCAATATTGGTCATATCGACAGTCGCGCACTTAAAGCCTTCTTGTTGCAGGCGATGCTTTGTTTTCACCATGAGTGAGGATTTGCCCATTTGCCGACAACTGAGGACATAGCAAAACTCACCCTGCTTCAAGGCTTCGTAGAGTTCTACATCTGCTCTTCGCTCAACATAGCAAGGAGCATCAGTCGTTAGCGTGCCGCCAACTTGGTATCGATAACTTTTCATTCAATTTACATTTCAGGGCTTTTGAGCTTATATGATGAGAATTTGAGATATTGTGCGGCAATGCCCACCCTGCAGAAAACTGCTGTAAACTTCTAATTCTAAATTCCTTTTCTTTATAAATCAAGGTGTTTGTATCGGCAACTTAAATCAGTTATCAGTTATCAGTTATCAGTTATCAAAAATCAGTTATCAGTTATCAAGTAACCGCAGTATCAAGATGTCCCAAGTCAATCTTCTCACTGCGGCTGGTACTGCGTAGGTAGCTGTTCACTGTTAAACTCCTGTACTCATCTGCCAGTCGTCCCAAGAGCCATTCTGAGTTCCTAGCTGCGGAGTTCTGAGTTCTTTTGGTTAATTGTCTTCAGATAAAACTGAGTTTAAAGCCACGCAATTACGCCCCTTTCTTTTTGCCTGGAAGAGAGCTTCTTCAGCAGCAGCCATTAACATTACGGGTGAGTTTTCATGGTTGGGTATTGCAGTTGCAATGCCTAAGCTAACAGTAAGGACAGGAGCCGGAAATCCATCAAATTGAAATTGTGCCTGAGCGATCGCCCGTTGGCGCGCGGAGTTCGTTCCCTCGCTTACACGTAGCGCCAGCGTTGCTTCTGGGTTCGCCAAGCGTGTTTGTCCCTCCTGCTCTGAATATAGGACAGAGGAAGCACGGGCTATAGCCAATTGCTCAACCCCCTCTCGAATGTTTTCGGAGATGTCTACAGCAATATCGCCGGGCGTTTGGGGCAACACCGCTGCAAACTTTGTCCCCTCATAGTGGCTTACGAGAGTCGCTTTATACTTTATACCCTCGCGGATAGTACTAGCAATTCGCTGTAAACTACTATTTCCCGCTGTATACCCATGAGTATCCGTGTAAAACTTAAAGTAGTCAATCTCACACACAATCACAGATAGCATTGTCGCTTCTGTCAGCCACTGCTGCCACTGGGTTTCGAGATATTGGCTGAAGTAGTGTAGATGGACGAACTGACTCAGTGCATCAGCTTCACTGATGTCATTAGATTGTTGTTGTTCCTTCAACAGATTTGCAGAAGCATGATCGTCATTTTGCCTTAAGAGTTGCTGGCTAAAATAAAGGCGGTACAACTCGCAGCTAGCGCGAGCTTGATTGCCATCTAGTTGAACCAAACCCATGCTTTCTAGTTTGTATGCGGCGATCGCGCTAAGAGCCGCGCCTCTTGGTGCGCCCGCATCGAACTGCACACTTTCATCAGCCATCACAACTTCTTGCATTGCAGACATCAATTGTGGATCAGCTTGGAGTAGGGTTAAGAGTTCTCGTAAATGCTGACTATAAATTCCACTTGGTGTAGAAGCTGTTTGTAATAACTCCAACAGCGTCATTTCCTCCTGGCACAAATGATAAAGCGCCAGATTTATCAGATAGGGATGCCCGCCAATCATTGTTTGTAACGCTGCTAAGCGTTGCGCCCCTTCGGAGGAAGCTGCCCAATCTATTCCATACTCAATAGCCAAATTCTGTACTTGCGCTATGGTAAACGGTGGCAGTGGAACTGTTAGCCCAACATTGAAAGGGGACTGGTTCAGCTTGAGCGGGATATAGATTTCTGTAGTGTGAACCACCACCAAGCGTACTTTTTGCCAGGTTCTATCCTGCTTTGCCACCTCGTGCCAAAATCGCAGCATTGGCAAGAAGTCTTGGGCAATATTAGGATGTTCAAAAACCCGATGGACTTCGTTCAAAGCCAAGACTATAGGACTATCGATTTGCTCCAGTAGATACCCCTCGAAATAGAATTTGCAGCTCACTTTGCTGCCCATTTCTGCATCCCAGTAATCATCCAGGTTCGGGGCGAGGTTCAACTGCCTGCTGACGTTGATGCAGAACCAACGCAAAAACTTATCCAGTGAAGCAAAAATAGCTTCATCAGCTTCCTGAAAGTCCAAAGAAACGGTTTTATAACCCTGCACCTTTGCATGAGCAATAATCCTGTTGAGCAGTGAACTTTTCCCCATCTTCCTAGGTGCTTTGATCCGCAGCAAGCAACCTGGTTGCATAATTTCAGCGTAAACAAGTTCTTCGAGCGGAGGGCGATTGATGTAGAAAGGAGAACTCAGTGGCACAGGACCGCTGGGAAAGTCCAGCTTACTCACTGAAACTAAATCTAAAAAACCCCTTTGTGCACTAGAACCTGCTCTCAACTCGCGCTGAGGCTCTGAATTATCCTGACTCATCCAGTCTTGCTGGAATTTTGTCAAGACTAAGTGTAGGTTTTTTTTGGTTACCCTCTCTCCTAGTGCATCTGAAAGGTCTTGCCACAATTGAGAGCCAACTTCTTTAATGTAGTCGCTCCCATAGCCTGAGCCTTGCGCCATTTCAGTGTAAGTTTTCCCCAGCCAGGATTGGTAGAGTACAAACTGCTGAATGGAACCAAGAGGCTTGTCTTCGAGAATTTGTTCTACAGCTTCTAGAAGTTCTTCCACGGTTATTTAAAGGTTAATATTAAGTAGATACACGTATGTCTTGTTGATTAGTATTAATATACATCTTATTAATAAGGATTTCTACAAACAGTAAATCCAAAACCTTATGCTGCGGTTAATTTAACAATGCCCCTGTTGATAAAGTACGTGCGGCAAGCGCCTAATGAACGCTTGTGCACAGGTTAGGAGCCGACTTCCCTACACGCGTAGCCAATATAGGTACAATAGGACGGCTTCTTGAACGGTAGCAACAAGCAAACGTCAAAACCCTTTAGTTATATAACTACGCGCTGTTGGAGTAAATTTTGTGTTCTGCATATTGAGTTCTTAAGCTACACCTCCCTTACTCAGTTTTATCACTTTTGCAGGTACCCCAACTGCTATCGAATAAGGAGGGATATTTTTGGTAACAACTGCTCCAGCTCCAATGACACTGCCTTGACCTATAGTCACTCCATCTAAGATTCTAACTCCACTGCCTATCCAACAATCGTCCTGAATTTCAATTCCTTCACGGCTTAATCCATATTCTCTATGATTGTTAGCGTAGATACCTGTATGTGAGGCGATTTGGCAATTCTTACCAATTTTTATATGACCAGGACCAGCCATGCAAACATATGGTCCCACGTAGGAGTCGTGGCTAATTTCAATCAGGCAATCAGAACCTGTAGCTCTGATATCAACACCGCGATCAAGACAAACCCTGTCGCCAATACGTAGTAAACTATTTGGGTGTCTAATTTCCAAGCGCACATCCCGGAGGATTTTAATATCATCACCAACTTCAATTGAACTAGCTCCAAGTAACTCAACCCCTGCTTGAATGTAAACTCTCCGACCCATGCGAGCAAATATTGAACGGTAAGCTAGGCGTCGCAGTAGAGTGCCAAGTGGACGAGGAATTGATCCTATGACATTGATTATGGTCAGTTCTACCGTGCGTGACCAAACTGTAGGTGCCTGAATAGTCAACTGCTGATAACTGTTAAGTTTTTCGACCGTCATAGCTTGTAGAGTTTATAGCAAAGAAAATGACTTCTTATTTATACTCCCAAATGTGGAGATAAGTTTTGTCACCAAAGCTTGAGTATACTCAACATGATTAAATTGGTTGACTACCAGTTCATAACCTCGCTGAGCCTGAGCCTTAGCTTTTTCCGGAGCATTTAAGAGGTTCTCGATTGCTTGCTTGAGTTCTACAGGATCACCGGGATTCACACCAGTAACGATACCCGAGTCAATAAGGTCGCCAATAATTCCTGAGGAGCGAGTGATCACTACAGGTCGCCGACAAGCCATCGCTTCAAACAGAGTGGTGAGCCCAGCTTCGCGGTTATTTTCAAAAAGGCTTAAGACAACTACATCAGAATCGCGGTAAAGCTGCAATAACTCGCACCAGTCGTAAAAGCGAAACGACATATTACTTGGTATAACTTTTGGAAACGCCCGTTTTAATGCGGTTGTACTGGGCGAAAAAGCACAAACCTTTACATCAACATTCAAATATCGAGTTGCCTGAGCCAGAGTTCGATAGTCCCGTTTCTCTAAACCTCCGCTACCAATAATTGGACGAAGTTTGTGTTGAAAAGCCGGTCCTGGTGTGAAGAAGGATGTGTCTACAGGTTGTGACAAAAATAGATAGACACGGTTCTCAGGTAAGCGTAAGTACTGGCGAAGGAATTGAGCTTGCGAACGAACCGTGGTCACAAATAAATCAATGCGGTTTGCTATACCGAACAGCTTCAATGCCAGACGAGCTCGTGGTCGGTTTAGATTGTGGCTATATACAACAATTTTAGGTCGCTTGTGTTTAGCACCGCAGAGAGCGGCAATTGGAATGCCCACGTGTTCACCTGTGCAATATATGACATCGTCCTCTTGAACCACCGAGGACAACTTGCGTGCCAAAGCCCAGTGTTCAGGATGACCTATAATCATTGCACGAATTTTATCTATAAGCAACACAGGTTCGGAGCCTGGTTGATAAACTGTTGCCCCTAAAAGCTGACTCATCGCCGATATTACATGGTTGGGGCATTTTCCCGCGAGAGCATTTTGGGTGATACCTTCTAGGTTACAGGTCGGGATTAAAGCTATGTGGTATTGCAAAACTTTTTTCCGGCTATATTTTCTGTATAAATGATTATATAGCTGAAAAATGAATCTATACCTAAATTGACTCAGTACAAAATGTTAAAGTCAATCAATTTTAGTAAGATTTGAGACTCCATAAATAAAAAATATAACACAGTATAAAAGACTTGTTACAACATTGGTGCTAAGTACTGGTATTTGCTGGTTACGGATGACAAAAATTTTTTTAGAATGAATTTTTTTAGGGGCTTGCATCCTTTGATTATTCTGACTACTGAATTCCTCGCTGCGCTTCGATCAGAGCCTTTATCCGGGCACTTTGTGCGATCCATCGCAAGGGGGCGCTGCACTCCGCGCAATCGCCCCCTTGCGGTGGGCACTGAGTGGGATTGCCGGAGGCAGTGGGCACCAATCGCCCGTTTGCAACCAGAAAAATCAACTGGTCTGTTGCGCCCCGATAGCGAGAGCATTTATTAGGCAAAGGTCAATTCAAACGCCCCGATATCGGCTCTACCACCGCTCACACGAGGATTACCGCGCTGGTCGGTTGTGGGGTCACCTGGCAGCAGGGTTGGATCGCCTGCATTAATCGCTGGGCTGTCTGGGAGCAGGGCAATAGTTGCTGTGGGACCACCATTGAAACTCAAGGCACTTAGACGGGGATCAATCGGATTACTGCTGGTGCCAATGATGTCTCCTGTGGCTCCAAACCCAGTGCTTCCTGTGGCGTCGCCAATCAAGTTGTAGCCATTGCTAGTGAAGTTGCCTGAGACATCGGGGTTGATACCACCTATGGTGAGGAGGTTGGCGGCGATAATCGTATTCCGCACTCTTGCTGTACCAGAAGCATCATTGAACACCCCTCCACCATTAGCGGCTTGATTGCGGGTGATGGTAGTGAACACTAGGGACAGGGTGCCGTTGTTAAAGATGCCGCCACCATAAGGAACGCCCCGGAAGACCGAGTTGTCGCTGATAGTGCTATTGCTCGCAGTTAGGCTGCCTGCGTTATAGATACCGCCACCTGTGAAGTCGGCTGAGTTGCCGTTTATAGTGCTGTTGCTTATCGTGACAGTGCCACTTGCAATGTTATAAATGCCACCACCAGATACTGCCGAGTTACTCCCCACGGTAGTGTTACTCAGCCTTAAAGTGCCACCGTTCAAGATACCGCCAGCAAGGCTGCTTATATTGTCTCTTGCCTGATTGCCGATAACGGTACTGTTACTCAGTTCAAGAATACTGCCGCTCAAGTTTACAATGCCACCACCCCTGTTTATCCTACCTGCTGCCAAGTTGTTGCTTAGGGTGGTGTTGCTCACTGCCACAGTGCCACCGCTGTTATTAATAGCACCACCGCTGCTGGTGCCCCTGGCTGCTACTGAGTTGCTGCTCAGGGTACTGTTGCTCACTGTCACAATGCCACCGCTGTTATTGATACCACCGCCGTCAGCTATATTGAATGCACCACGTGCTGAGTTATTGCTCACGGTACTGTTGTTTACCGTTAAGGTACCCGTGTTGTCAATACCGCCTCCGCTGCCATTCAGGAAACCACTTGCCTCATTGTTAGTGAGGTTACTGTCGTTCAGTGTCACAATACCCGTATTGTAAATGCCACCCCCGAAGGCAGAGCCAGATGCTGATGCTTTATTATCTCTGATGGTGCTGTTGTTTAGTGTCAGAATACCAGTATTGTAAATTCCGCCACCATAGGTACTACCCGAGTTAAGGGTTGCAGTATTATTACGAACAATGCTGTTGTTTAGGGTGAGTGTACCACTGTTCTTAATCCCACCACCGTTGTCACCCGCGCTGCCGTCAGCAATAATCAATCCAAAGAAGTTTACCGTTGCTGTTGTGTCAATTTCAAACACTCGTGAAGCATTGTTACCACTGACGGTTAATAAATTAGTACTCGTCAACGGATCTATTGGAGCAAAGATATTCAAGCTGTCGTTGATGTTTAGTTCTCCCAAAGTTAAAGAAATGGTCTGTGAAGAGGCAAACAGCGACGAGTCAAAGACAATTGAATCTACTCCAGCAATAGCATTGGCAAAGTTAATAGCTTCGCGCAACGTGGTGACGCCATCGTTATCATCCACCACATCGGCGATGCTGTTAACTGTATAGATGGAACTGGCTGGTCTTGGGAGGTTTACGCCACTGATGATATCTGGCACAGTGCCAAAGCTAAAGTTAGCTGTGGCGGATGGATTGAGTGCTCCTTGCGAAGCTTGAAGATTGTCTGAAGTAAATCCAGTTGAGAAATCCATGAATTGATGTCCTTTGATTGTTGTTGATGTTGAGACTATTTGTCGGTAAATACCGCCAAACAAGCTTTTTTGTACTCAAGAGGTACTGGTCAATGAAAAATCAGCCGATTGATTAGGGTTGAAAGGCGATCGCTCGTTTGGGGCGTTTTCGACGAGATCAATCAGCCGATGTGTTGCGCCGTCCGCGAAAATTCATTAGGCAAAGGTCAATTCAAACGCCCCGATATCAGCTCTACCACCGCTGACACATCAGGGTTGATATCGCCAGAACTTGTCAGGTTACGAGCGATCATCGTGTTCCGCGTAGCTGTACCCGAAGCATCATTAAATCAGTTATCAGTTATCAGTTATCAGTTATCAGTCCTGACGGTGTATGGTGTGGTTGTATTGACACCAACGCATAAAGGTGCTCTTGGTGGGGGACGCGCGACCACTCGTATTTAACTGATAACTGCGGCTGGTACTGTTCACTGTTAAACACACCACCACCATTGCTGCCTTGGTTGCGGGTGATGGTACTAAACACTAGCGATAGGGCACCGTCGTTATAAACGCCGCCGCCCTCGCTTGCCAAGTTACTGCTTGGTACCTACATCCAAATGGTACAAGCCAGTTAATTTATTAATAGGGAAAACAAAATTTTATTGCTGATTAAATCCCCTCAATTGATGGGCACACACTCAGCCCTAAACCCCACACCTTTGTGAAAGCAACTTTCATTCAGGTTCTGCCAATAAAGTAAACTCCCCAGGTATCAAAACCTGCCTCTCGATTACTTATCCATTCACGAAAAGCAACAACCTGTATCTGAAATTGCTGCAATAGCAACTCAATTTCTGGTTTAAATAAGTAGCGCATTCGATGCATTTCTTGTAACTCCTCAACAGCGTTGCTACTTTTATCTCTAATGAAGACTTGATAATTTACATCTACCCAATTTTCATTCTTGTGCATGACTGGCTCTGCAATTCTAGTTACGAGAATTTGCTCATCTTCTAAACGTTTAACTCTGATTGTGGGGCGATCGCTCAACACTGCCGGTCCATACCAGACATCAAAGATAAAAATTCCCCCAGGCTTCAAATGCTCTTTGACTGTAGCAAAAGTTGCTAGCAAATCCTCGTTTCTTGTCTGGTAGCTAACAACATGAAACAGTGACAAGACGACATCAAAAGTCTGATTTAGCCTTACTGTACGAATATCTCCATGAGTAAATTTCAACCTAGAGACTAAGTCTGGTGGAAGATGGGAGAGGCGATCGCTAGCTTTTTGTAGCATCTCCTGACTGATATCCACTCCTTGAACTTGATAACCTTGCTTTGCCAACAGAGTTGCGTGGATACCTGTGCCACAACCCAAGTCCAGGATTTTCTGAGTTTCTGGCGCATATGTCTTTACTAGCTGCTCAATAAACTGGGTTTCTCCAACATAATCCTTATCTTGGTAGAGAAGGTCGTAATAACGGGCATAGTTGTTAAAAATATTCATTTTAATATTTCCTTAACTGCCAGTACCACTTGTTCAATTTGTTCATCCATCAGTGCCAACCCGCTAGGAATATAAAAACCCCGACGAGCGAGTCTTTCCGCTACGGGGTAAGATTCTCCCTCAAATAATCCCATCTTTTTCAACACAGGTTGCTCATGCATACACCAAAAGAAAGGACGAGTACCTATTTTCTTCTGACCAAGACGCTGCATCACTTCTTGAGCCTCAAATGGGATTTCGTCTTTCAGGACTAAACCATAAACCCAGTAGATATTTGTTGCATATTCAGTCTCTAGCAACGGTAACTGTATACTAGGGATGTCTGCAAGTAACTCGGTATAAACTTGCCCCATTCGTCGCTTACGTGCTATGAATTCATCCAAGCGCTCTAACTGAGCAACTCCAATCGCTGCTTGTAGATTACTCATTCGCATATTCCAACCCAACTCTTCATGCACGAACCGTTTCTGAGGTTGGAAGCACAGATTCCGCAACGAACGACACCTTTGTGCTAAGTGTTCATCATCTGTGACCAGCATTCCACCTTCACCCGTAGTGATATGTTTGTTCGGGTAAAAGCTGAATGTACTGATGTTGCCAAAGCTACCACAAGGAATACCTTTATAGGTTTGACCATGCACTTCAGCTGCGTCTTCTATGACAGATAAACCATACTTGTCTGCCAAGGCTAAAACTGGTTCCATATCTACAGGTAAACCGTAGATGTGGACAACCATAATTGCTTTCGTTCTAGATGTTATCTTTGCCTCAATTTGGCTAACATCCATATTCCAAGTGTTGCGATCGCAATCTACAACAACCGGAATTGCACCAGCGCGGACAATAGCAGCAGCACAGGAGATAATTGTGAAAGTGGGCAAAATAACTTCATCTCCTTTGCCAATTTCCAATGCTGCAACTGCTGCATCAAGAGCAACTGAACCATTACTGACAGCAATGCCATATTTGCGTCCAACACAGGCAGCAAATTGCTGTTCAAGTTGTTCGACAAATGGTCCTTCAGAAGAAATCCATCCCGTATCAATACACTGGTTTAAGTATTTCTTTTCGTTACCATTCAAGAGTGGTTCGTTTACAGGAATAGGCATTGTCAAACCTTGTTTAACTCCATTATTTTTGCTTGTTCTGAAGTGATCCCAATAAACCTGATTTTATCCTGTTCTTTAACGTAGGGACCTTGCTTAACTTCAATCATCTCAATTTCTTCAAGCACTTCAAATCCGTGACCGCCAGAACTTAAGAGGATGACGTCTCCACTTTCCAAAATTCTGCTTTCTAGATATTGCTGTTCGTTGTCATAAAAATCTACCCGTAGTTTGCCTTTTTTGAGAAATAAAACCTCTTGCGTATACATGACTTCCCGATATACCGGATTGTGGGTATGAGGCTGAATCACTTTCCCCTTTGGATGACTCATATAAGCTATTTGCTGAGAAAATTCGTCAGGGGTAAAGAAGTGAATTCCTGGCTTGTGAAAATCTTTCGATATAATTATCGCTAGAATTTGATGGCAATGAGTAATCTTTTCTATCATGAGTGTTAAGCAATAAATAATTGTTTGGTTGACCTGAACTCGACGTAAGAAAATGGCTTCAAATCCTTACCTCGTCAAAGTTTGGGCGAAAACAAACCTAGGGTTTTTATTATCAACAAGCAATATTATTAATTATTGATATTGGTTATCAATAATTTGGTTGAATTGTCAATAACCCTAAGAGTTTTTCGATCTGTTAAATGAGCTTTAACCCTTGTCCTGCAAATCTTGCAACCGTTTTCCTTATATCGAACTCAGGCTTTGTTGATGATTTTATCGACCTAAGTAGGTCGTTGAAGTTCAAAGAAAAAAGTACCAACTAGCTTTTACATCTTGAGTATCTTTTCTTTAAATCTTGTTTTATATGTTATCACGCTTGTCAGTGATGTTACTAATTTATAAATGTCCTTTTATTCAATCTTCAACTACTCGCCTGTAGTTGTACTAGCTGAAAGGTTAAATTTTAAAGTCTAATCTTAGAAAGAAAAACGCTAGAATATCCATAAAGTCTAGGTTCAAGCTATGAGTTCAACAAAACTAGATGTTGAAAAGCAATATTCAAGAATTCACTTAATTAGGATTTATGCACTGTACAAATGAGACATCATATGTATGAAGAAAATTTGGTCGTTCCAGGCTTTTGACAATTACCGTCAGATGGGTGGCGATACGCATCATTGCGTCTGCACTCTGCGCGATCGCGCTCAAGATGATCGAAAAATCAGGTTTGAACGTTTGAAATTCATATCCCATATTTGGTATTTCCTAGCGTAAGTCCTAATTTTGTCCATAGCTGGTCGCAGTCCTCCTGGCTTGAATGTCACTTGGCGATATGATTGGGCTTGTTTGTTGACTTATTCTCAACAAGCCCTGCTTTTTGCTGTGAGCAATTGCGCTTTCGGCTTTGATTTAGTTGCTCAATTTGCTGTCAGCGAAGGTATTTTTTAGGAGTTAAAGCACCTGTTTAAGAGCATCAAACCAACGGGTAGCCAGCTTCCATTCACCAGTATCATTGGGATGGCAACCATCGAAAGTATCAACGCCTAGCGTTGCATCGAAACCATTGTACTGATCCACAACTATCACAGGTGATTGTGATGTGTATGTTTCGCTTGCAAGGTTTGGAATAAGCGAATTGAACTGTTGAATTCGCTCCGGGTACCCACACCCAATAATTTGAGCCAGTAGTATCTTCACATATGGGTTATTGTTACAGAACTTTTGAATGATGCCACGTACATCCTCGATTGTACTTTCTGCGCTCGGTTCCAGTGCAAGATCAATAGTTCCAACATGAATCAGCACTATGTCTGGTTGATTGCGGCTCGCCCATTCGTCAATACGCTCTAGCATCTGATCCGCTCGCCAACCACAGTGACCTTCATGCTCTAGATCAAAGTCTGACAGAGGTGTACGTCCGTTACAATTGAATTGGGTTGACCCAACAAAATCGACGTTATAACCTGCATTGCGTAAATAAAACCAAAGTAAGCGACGGTAGCCGTTCTGATTTTCGTGTCCTGCAGTAATGGAGTCGCCAAGGAGCATGATCCGCGTAGGATAAGAATTTTGTGCAATCAAAACTGGTTTAGTAGCGTTTTTGCCTGCGCTAAACGCCGCCTGACTAGACCCTCCTTTGCCTATTACTCCTACTACGACAACAACAAACACAATGACAATACTCAAGATTGTCAATTGCCAACGGCGCATATTATTACCTCTTCAATAAATGTAGTGCTGTCATGATTTTTTATGACCAAGAAAGAATCATCCGTCAGAATCATTCGTCAGAATATTAAACGTGTTTCTCGTTACAAATTAAGAGTACTGGTCAGCCGTATTGGTTTGGTGCCCCTAAATTTATTTGTGGAGAAAAAGAAAGTTTTCCGCATTCATTTCCCCCGGATTCTCCTTGTGGGAATATTCTGATTACTGCGTTCTGTGTTCTGCGTTCTTCTTAATTAACCAAAACAGCAGCTTTTATATTTACTTAAAATAGTGTTTGAATTGGTAGCCCAAAACCTAAATGATTCCGAATGGCTAAAAATAGAGCAAGTACCGCGATAAAAAAGGCTGTGGTTTGAATATCTTGGGCAAAACAAGTGAGTTTTTCCTGCCAAAGTCCATAAAGGTTAACTATGTACAAAGGTACATCGCTGAATGCAATGACAATAATAGCCCCTAGCACACCAAAACTGTAATTTGCTAAAGGTACACCCAGAGCAATTATTCCAAATCGAGCGAAATTACTTTGAGCTGAGTATAAGGGTTTGCTAATTGCTAATAAAGCAGGGCTAATAGTATAGAAGAGCAGCGAAAACCAAATACCACTGCATAAGATTGGCATCATCCAGATAGCAGCAGCATACCTTTTGTCGTACAATATTCCAACAACTAAGTCACCAACAGTGACTAGACCAGCTAATACGATCGCACAGGTAAATAGCATCAGCCAGCGTTGGCGGATAATTTTCGCTCGCAATGTTGGTCTTGGCAAGTCAGATTGGTGGGAAATTGCAGGAAAAATGACTTTATAGCTAAGTTGTTTAATAACTTCTCGGGGTATGCTTGCCAAGGTGTAAGCGACTGTATACACACCTAGCATTTCAAATGACAAAATTTTACCCAAAACCAAGCGGTCAGTTTGTTCCGCCGCAAACATGAGCGTGGATGCAACGAACATCCACTTACCAAAGGATAAAATTTCTTTGACGGCTTCCGGTTCCCATTCAAAGTGGTTGGAGTATTTTGGGATTAACCAATAGCTGCTGACTAATTTGTATATTGCTCCGATCACCGGTGCAATAGCTAAAGACCAAATATTTGGATAAAACCAAACCAAGAGAATTAAGGTAGACAAAAAACTTGCTTGCATGATCAGTTCATACAAGGAAAGCTTACCCAGAACCATCCGGCGATGGAGAGTGTGTACGCTAGTACAGCTAAATCCGTCAATAACTGAGGACAGTGTAACAATAGGAATTAGCCACCAAAGGCGCACGTCATTGTAGAACTGTGCAATTGGATAAGCAATAAGTATACAAAGAAACCAAATCACTACTCCACGAATTGCTTGTATACTCCAAGCAGTATTTAAGAAAGTAGGTTCATCGCCTCGTTTACTGTTGACTATATTTTGACCAATACCAACGTCTGAAAATAATTCCAAACCAACTCTAATCGTCGTGACCAAAGCCATCAAACCAAAATACTCTGGTTCCAACAAGCGAGTTAGAATTAGATTATTGCCAAACCGTAAAATTTGAATACCTCCGAAACCAACAATCGTCCAAATTGCACCACGGATGGCAAGTTGTTTTACAGATTTCATAATTTCTTACACTAATGCATGGTATAATACTCTTCATAGAGGAAATGATGCGTCATCAAATAATATCAAGTTAGGTTGATGACTTATACCATTTCTCTATGAAGTTGAGCTTAATTCCACCCCCCTGTAGTCCCCCCTTGGTAAGGGGGGACGCCGTTCGCGTAGCGTGCCGAAGGCATCGGCGGGGGGTAATTATTGAGATTGAGAGATTCTAGTTTTGTTGCTATCACTTCGACAAACTGTTCATTGTTATATCGTTTCAAAGCTAGCTCGTAACCTATTTGGGCTTGTTTTTCAGCTTCTTGAGGATGGTTTAATAAATGAGTAATTGCCTGCCGCAATTCATCAGCATCTCCTGGGTTTATAGTCGTAACACTGCCTGGATGTAACAGATAATCTATCAGTCCATCGGTTCGGGTGACTATAACAGGTCGCCGACAAGCCATTGCTTCCATTAAAGCTTGCAACCCAGCACCACATTGACTTTGAATAAGACTAATCACGACAACATCAGCATCACGGTAAAGCTGAACGAGGTCTGGCCACTCGTAAAATTGACGTGACATATTGTTTGGCATCTGTTTTGGAAAGGTCTGCGCTAGTAGAGATGCATCTTGTGAAAAGCCGCTAATCTTCACATCAACATCCAAGTCTGCAGTTGCTTTGGCAAGGGTTTGGTAGTCTCGCTTTTCCAAACCTACACTCACAATCACAGGACGTAATTTGTCAGAAGAGGTCGGTCCAGGTGTGAAGAAGTGAGTATCTATACTAGCCCAAACAAAGGAAACTCGAGACTCAGGCAGATTCAGGTAAGAACGAAGGAACTTAACTTGAGAACCAGAACAGGCTAAGAATAAGTCAATTTTATCCGCAAGACCGAAGAGCTTTAGTGCTAAACGTCCGCGAGGTCGAATAATGTTGTGGAAAAAGACAGCAATTTTGGGACGATTTTTCTTAGCACCACAAACAGTAGCAATCTCAATACCTACTGCTTCACTTAAGCAAAAAATGACGTCATCTTCTCCTAGCTCAGAAGATAAACTTCGAGCTAGTTCCCAGTATTCAGGTTGCCCCGATATCTTAGAGCGAATCTTGTCTAGTGGTGACGATGAATTTAACTTTGGCTCATGCACAGTGGCTTTTAGTCTTTGACGAAGCATCCACATTAAGTGTTGAGGACATTTATGTGCCTTAGCATCCTCGGTAATGCCGTCAATATCTATAGAACGGTGTAGTGCAATATGATATCTCATATGTACAAACCCCCCTTTGATTTTGTAAGTATTAAATTCTGCTTTAACTTCAGTTCCTGGTCAGATTCGGTCAAGTGAACTTGTTCTTCTAAATAATTGGGACGAATGGGTTCCATATCGCCTTGCAAAGCGCTCTTCATTAGCTTATGTAACCGTGCAACTTCATGGTGTATGTTAAATTCTTTCTCGACTTTGGCTCGACCTGCTGTGCCAAATGCTGCTCGAAGTTTATGATTATTCAGTAATTTTTCGATATTTTCCGCGATAGAAACAGCGTCTCCAGGTGGAACAAGGTAGCCATTGACACCATCTTCTACCAACTCACTAACACCAGCAATTTGGGTGGCTACGACAGGTACACCAGCCGCCATTGCTTCCATCAGCACGACTGGTATTCCTTCAGCAAAGCTGGACATCACGAAAATATCGGTTTGCTGCAAATAATTGCGTACTTCAGCTTGGGATTTATAGCCGACGAAATTGACATTCTGGCTCAATCCCAACTGAGCAGTCATTTGTTCTAACTTTGAACGATCTGGACCATCACCAACGACTGTCAATGATATATTTGGATGCGATCGCCTCAAAGCCACAAGACTTTCTAGCAAAATAGGTAAGCCTTTCGCCGCAGCCAGTCGTCCCACAAAAAGCAAGCGTTTTCCTGACTCGTTGTGAGAAACGACATCGAATAACGCTGGGTCGATACCACAATGAATGATATGCATTCGATTCCACTTATCGGTGGGTGCAAATATCATTCCCTGACTACGAGCATAGTGGCTGATACAACACACAAACAGCGATCGCTTGATTTTCTCGTCGAGTCGCCATTGATGTGGACGGAAGAAGATGTAGGGACCGTGCAAGGTGAAGCTATAAGTAAAACCGCCCATTTCGGCGGCAAGCATTGCAACGGTACCGCTAGCTTCTACAATGTGGTTGTGCAAATGTACAATTTGCCTTTTTTTGATTTCTTTGGCAAGGATACCTGCTTCCAAAAAGTAGAAGACTTGAAACAGCGCACCTCGCAACCCAGGCTGGCTGGTTGACCATGCGAGCTTGATTGCTTGTAAGTATCTTTTTGGGGAAGCAAGAAATACACCAAGGTGCGCCAGCAATAAATTGATCGGATTGGGAGGAAGAATATAGAAAGTGCGATCGCGCTCTAGCTTCTGTTCTGTCCCAACCATGTGTTCATCCCCTGTTCGGCGAACAGAGAATGTGTGTACGTCCACACCCATTTCTCGCAACGTTGTGACTTCTCGTTGAATGAAAGTGTCCGTTGCTCTAGGATATTCACCAGTTAGGTAAGCAATCCGCATTCTCTTCAGCCTCCTAAAGGTTGCAACGAGGGTGTCGGCACAGGTACTTCCAACAGTTCGGCATTGCTACAAGAGCGGTCAAGTGCGGTGTCCAGTGAATACCTTGGACTCCAGTTTAAAACTTTTTTTGCACGAGCATTACTATAGCGAAACGGCTTAAACCTGGCATCTATTGCCCTTGGGATAAATATACCAGGTAGCCTTGCTTGCCCCTTCAGCACTCGTTGGTTGTAAGTCCAGAAAATCCAGGCTAGCAAGTACAAGAACCACAAACTGACGGGAATCGTGCGGGGCAGAGAATCTAGGCGTTGAGCCAGTTTCTCGGCATAGACTTTCTGAGTCGGCAAGTCGTCATCCACGATATTCAAAGTTTGACCAATTGCCTCTTCACGCTCGGCAGCACTGATAATTGCATCAGCACAGTTTTCAATATATGTCAATGGCATCTGTGCGTGACCGCCGACTTTCAACCATAAATTGCCGATCAATTTAGCCCCAAGAATGGTATTCCAAAGGCAGTCTCGTCCATAGATCATTCCAGGGCGAATATACGTCACCAATGCCCCATAATTGAGCTCAAACTCGCGAACAAGTTCTTCCTGAAGCAGCTTGACTTGAGCGTATTCATCCCGTTCAAGAGGATGGTCTTCAAGGGGCGTGTCTTCAGTAATTGTTTTGCCGGATGAGTAGTTGTACACCGAGAAGCTGCTAATGTCAACCAGCCTGAACACATTAGCCTCAATCATGGCATCGAGCAAGTTTTCAGTGGCAATGACTGTACCAGCAAATCGTGAGTAAAAGTCACCATCTTTGACGGCTGCCAAATGGAGCACTGCATCCACACCCCGCACAGCATCAGCAATACCATCCTTGCGGCGCAAATCGATACGGATCAGTTCTACATTTGGGTCATTGTGCCAAGGTATACGCTTTTCATTACTAGATGGTCGCACAACCGCACGCACTTTATGTCCTCGTCGCAGTGCTTCAGCGACAACATACTGTCCTAGAAAACCGGATGCTCCTGTTATCAATAACTTCATCGAAAACTCCTGGGTCTGAAACCCCGTCCTAGAAGGACGGCTTTAGAAATCTGTGTTAAAATCGTGACAAGTAACTTAAGACACATTGACCTAGTTGGCCGTGGGTTGGAACCCCCTAACACCGGATTCGTAAGGATATGCTTACTTCTGGAGGTAGAAAATGGGGCGATTAGTGAGTGAATCAAAAAACACAAAAAGTTAGTTTTAGTACCTAGACAACGAAATAAGAGTAGGGGGTTCCAAAACTTAATCCTGTTTTGGGTAAAACTCGCAAGTGTTAATGTGCAGGTATGCCCAATGTCGATGACGGAGGGAGTAGGCGCAATTGACACCGCGTTGTATGCAGAAAGTCTTGTAGCAGCTGCTGTGTTCTGGGTGCAACGGGCAATCCGTAAAAAGGCATCGTGGTAAGAACAGTAAGATGAGTATGGTTCAAAACTAGACTAGGTCGTCTGGTTTTCTTCTAAAGAATCACCGTACCTTTAGGTCGGTGAGTGTCAAACTCGATTTGCCTCCAATAGTAAAGCGTTAACTAATTGATGTGTACGTTCCATATCTTCAAAAGTGATTGGTGGGGCTTTGCCTTCGATAAGTGCTGCATAGGTTTTGTCTAAAAGGCGATGCATACCTTCATATGTCGTTTGTTGCATAATCTTGCGGCGAAAGTTAGTAAATGAAGCCCCAACCAAATCGCATCCGTTGAGAAAATGATTAATCAGCGGAGATAACAACTCTCCAGCGCGGGGTATAACACAACGCAGATGCGGTTGAAACAAATCAGTTTCTGCATAACCTTTTGAACCTCGCACCGTAACGGCAAAGGTCTTGGGCGGTGTGTGACAACTGAATCGAATCCGAGCGTGTGCAGAGCCTCCGATGACGATCGCATCAAGGTCATCATATCGGAACAGGTTTCCACCACCGTGATTACTCCATGCAGCACTCACGCGCTCAAAATCTGGTATGAAACGCACTGTCATGGAACACAAGTGTGTAATGAAATCATGAACCACCCCTGCCGGCATTTTATGAATAGGATTCGGCAGATTTTCGTCTGCAAATGCTCCTCCATCGCGAACTGGAAGCCCTATGCGGACTTCAACTTCCTGCACTTCACCAAGAGTACCATCTGCAATTAATTGCTCAATAGCCAGAATTGGTTCGTTAAAGCAGTAGTTTTGGTTTTCAATCACCCAGCGATTATGAGACTGTGCAAAAGTCCAAAGTTCTTTGAACTCATCGTATGTTGGTGTAATGGGCTTTTCACAAAACACGTGTACACCTGCTTCCAAGCAGTCCTTGGCAATCCGCTTGTGGGTATGGGGCGGAGTCAGAATGTGTACAACGTCAGGTTTTACCTCATCGAGCATCTGACGATAGTCGGTGTAAGTCGAATCGGCACCAAACCTTCGGGCTGCATACCTGGCAGAAGCTTTTGAAAGGTCGCAAACAGTGGCTAGATGTGCGCGCTCAGATTTGGAAAGAAAACTGAGATGTTCTTTGGAGATAGCCCCTGTGCCAATGACTGCTGATTTAAGTTTTGTTACCATTGATATTTTTTATTCTCCGTTATAGTGTTTTGTCAATTAGTGATTTATTGCATTCATTTGTAGTGAGCGCTTCAGCGCTGTAGACGCGCAGCGGCTTCTCGCAGAGTAGCGCTCACTACATACATACAAACAAAAGAAAGCTTGTCTCAACTGGCTGAAGCTGCACTTTTGTATTCCACTATGGTGCGCTGTCGTTTCAAGTACCTGAAGATGTAAAATTGGATTTTTCCGAGTAATTGTGGATATTTCTCTATCGCACAAAACAGGGCGTAAAAAATAGCATCTGTTGACTTAAAGCCTCTTTTGCGCGTAGAGCGATACACTCGGTAAATTACCAAAGTATGAGCCATTAACAGTAACAGTATGCTTAATCCCCGAGTTGGCAATAGACCGACAATTGCCAACAAAGGCAAAAACACAGCCCACAACCAAATCCTTTTACTCTCTTTTTCCCAAAGCCGTTCCGGACTGCGGTGTAGCCAAGCCCCCTCGGTAAAACCATAACCACTGCGAATTGAGCGCTTCCACCACTGACTAAAACGGGTGATTTGGGCATCGTGCAATGTCATTTCTGCATCGATACGTAAAATTTTGCCACCAACTTGACGCAGTCGCAAGCACAGTTCTGGTTCTTCTCCTGCAATCAGTGTCGGGTTGAACCCTCCCACCTTTTTCAAAGCACTCACTCGCATCATGGAGTCACCACCACATGCTTTAGCTTCACCTACGGGAGTATTCCACTCGATGTCGCACAGGCGGTTATAAATAGAGTGAGCAGGGAATTCTTCGCGACGCCGACCACACACCACGACAACGTCAGGTTGAGCAACTAATTCATACACTGCACATTCCAACCATCCTTCTACAACCCGACAATCTCCATCCACAAACTGGACAAATTCAACTTCTGGTTTGACTTGCAATAGATATTCAAACCCTGCATTCCTAGCACGAGCTGCGGTGAATGGAATAGATAAATCGAGTTCTACGACATGGACACCAAGGGAACGGGCTAGCTCCACACTACCATCTGTTGAGCCAGAATCAACATAAACTATGGTTCTCCTTTCTCCAATCACTGATAACAGGCACGTTCTGAGACGATTTCCTTCGTTGCGTCCGATGACAACAACTCCAATAGATTGCAAAGTAAAACCTCCTATAATAATCGTCTATGTTGTAGACAGTTTTAAATTACACGTAAACAGAAATCGTAGGTAGGGGTAAAGCCCATAAAAGCTTATGTAATGGACATTTGAAATATTGGTTGTCAATAACACATAAATAGTTTTTCTTCCTTATATTGTTAATTTCTTGAATTTACTTTTCTGATTTATTGTAAAAACAACTGTTATAAACAAAACCCAATACACGTTTGCTAAATGCATCAAATAACTTTCTGTCACATTATTCATTGCTAAAAAGGAGAGATAAGCTAAAGGCCAAAGGTCTTCTGGATTTATAGTTGCATAAGCTCGTTTCAATGCCTGAGCAAAGGTTGTGAAATAACTCATTAAAAAAAATGATAAACCAATGAAGCCAACATCAAGTAGTAAATCAATTAAGCCATTGTGAGCGTGAGGTGGAACCCAACCAGACCCTATTGCATGACCTGCTTCGATTGCATACTTGCTTTTAGGTGCCCAGAACGCAGCATAACCATAACCCAACAATGGTCTTTCCATTAATCTAGCTAGTACAGCACCCCACAGGGGCGTCCGTCCAGTTAAAGTGGGGTCTCTTCCTAAACCAGTTAAGAGTTCTACCCAATAAGTGAAAATGAGTAGAGCAACACATCCCAGAATCAGAATTCCAATATCTATGAAAATTACGCTTATCTTTCCCTGCCACCGAAAGTTTCTATAGAATACCATTAATAATATAAGTAATAAAGAAAGAACAAGAGAAGTTTTTGAAGTTGAAAGTAGCATCAAGACTAGCGAAAAGCTCAAACCACCCCACTTATATAAATTTGAATTTTCTTTTGGCAAGGCAAGAAAAGTTAATGCGCTTAAAACCATCATGCTACCAAGACCATTTTTGTGTCCGTATACTCCTTTCCATGCTCCTGGATGAGATTCTATTCCATCTGCTTGATGTATCCCAATGGAAGGTAATCCAATGGCAAGAATTGTACTCAATAAACTCCCTATAAAGAAAGTACAGGCAACAAGTTGTACCTGCTCTTTCAAGCTAAATCGTGCCGCAAAATATAAGCCAAAGGAAGTCATCATCAACATATCTCTGGTATTAAACAATGTAAAGTCTGGAGATTCTGACCAGACAAATGATACCAGGGCTAATACCGTTAATAGACACAGTAATTTATCTCTACCGGCTGTAATTATCGTACTTTTCCAGAAGAGACAAACGAGAATGGTTGAGATTCCCCAAACAGAGAATCTGACTAATGTGACAACGAAGTTTGGAAGCACAGCACCCAAAGCGTGTACACCAAATACTCCTGCAAAGAAACTTAAGCCTAATATTATAAAACCTTTCTCGGCAAGTCTTAAAAATTTACTTAGAGTTTTCTTTTTCATAGATTGACTTTAGAAAGAGAAAGGTTAATTCGGCTAAACATTGTTTGACTATATTTTGTCCCTTTGAGTACGAACCCAGACGCTTTGAGGTTTCACTAAAAACTTGAGATAAACTGGAATTTTCCAAAGAACGTAAAAAGGAACAGTTAAAAGTTGCAACAGAGGAAGGTCTTGGCGAGCAAACTTAGCCCAAGCTGTCATAATTGCCATGAGGAAACAAAGTCCCGCTGTAGCTACAATAGCTGCTGGTATCCATGACACTCCCAAGACTGCAAACAGCAAAGTCACTGCCATGAGTCCTAACCAAATAACAACAAGCAGAGATAGAGGTGGCACACACAAATCCAGAATGCTCACCAACAAGTCGAACCTTTTTTGATAAACTGCTTCTTTGAGCAGGGTAGGGACATAACTCTGCATGATTTGTAAATGACCATGTTCCCAACGGGTTCTCTGACTTTTAGCAGCCTGCGACTGCTGCGGCAAATACCCAGTGACTTTTGCGTCTGGGCAAAACACTGGTCTGTGTCCAGCTATAGTCAAATCCAAGCCTAGTTTCAAATCTTCAAGGAGGTGACCGTTGGCTAAACTTACTGAACGAATCACCGACCAAGGGAAAGCCATACCTGTGCCAAGCAACGGGCAAGGTAGTCCCAGGCGGGCTAATCCATGGGGACGAACCAGATTCCTAACGATGTTGGAAAATTGGGACACGAAGTCTTTTGACGACTGAGAGTTTTTAGGTCTGAGCATCAAGTAAGTTGCTTGGACAGGTCGCTGTGTGGCGATCGCACACTGACTGAGCTGCTCAATTGCACCTGGATAGACTGTACAATCAGCATCAACAATCACAAGCACATCCGGAGGATCTGACTCAATAAACTGTAAGCCAAAGTCTAAGGCGTATCCCTTGCCTCTTTGCTCGAGGTTCTGACGCTCAATCACTGTAGCACCCATTGTACGAGCAATTTGAGCCGTCGCGTCACTACAATTGTCAGCAATGACAACCAGACGGTCTTGTTCTTTCAATGCAGGCATCAGTTTTTTGAGAGTTGAACCGATGACAATCTCTTCATTGTGTGCTGGGACTAAAACAGTGACTTTTGCATCTTTAGCATCTTTGCGGTCAGCTTCAGAAGTCGAAGCCTTGGGGAAGGGAGCCGCAGTACATTCAATCAGAAAAAATAGACAAACAATAAATAGACCCGATGCGCTAACTAACAGCACAACATTAATACACGAAGCCACGAACTGGCTAACTGACATGGCATTGTTACCTCAATACAACAGCATTGTTATCAGACTTTTGAAGAAATGATTTTTGCAGGTATCCCAACTGCTGTTGCTCCTGCTGGAACATCGCACAGAACCACAGCATTAGCACCGATGCTTGCGTTATCTCCAATGGTGACGTTGCCCAATATCTGTGCACCAGCACCAACATCGACACCTTTGCCCAGCTTGGGCGCATCCATCGGACGATCTAGGTAACGCATTCCCAAAGTCACCCCTTGGCGTATAATACAGTCGTCGCCAATACAGCAGTGTGAGTGAATGACGATTGCTCCCTGATGTTGAATAACCACACGGCGACCAAGTTGGACAGTGTAAAGCAGTTCAATTCCGTATGTATTCCGAACCTTGCGATATAGCATTCCATAAACAAGGCTAAAAGGCGCTTGCAAGAGTTTGGGTTTAATCTTCTTGCGCCAAACTCCAAAACGGTGAATTGCGACAGCACGGAATCCAGGCTTAGTCCAATCCCGTCCGTGGGCAATCCAGTCTTCTTTGATTTGTTGCCAAAGACCAAAAGCAGAAGCTTTGTCTCGCTTTGTATTTGCCTTTAAATCGATTTGTGCGTCCATTGTTGAGTCCCCACTTCAGTTTCTACCACACTCTGTCCCACTCGAGGGCTGGAATAGTAAAAGTAGCTGTCAGGTTCGTGCTTCATGTTGACAGCGTTGGCAACCATTCCTAAAATGTTAGCGTCAGAACGTTCTAGCAGGGATTTTGCTGCGGTAGCGCTTGCTGAATCCACAACACCCGGTCGAACGACTAGCAAAACTCCATCCGCCATTTTTCCTAAAACTGCTGCATCAGCTGTCCCAACTAAAGGAGGAGTATCAAATACGATGTAGTCGTATTTCTCAGAGAAAATCTTAATGAGAGAAGCCATGCGATCCGAGTCAATCAAAGCCAGGGGGTTGGGAGGTACGACTCCAGCTGTGAGGACAGACAGATGTTTTGTAACCGTTTGCACACCTTGCGGAAATTCAGCCTGACAAACAATTATGTTACTTAAACCGACTGAGTTGATCACACCCCAAAAATGATGTTGCGTTGGTTTACGCATATCTGCATCGACTAGCAGAACCCGCCGTCCCGCCTGAGCCAGTACCGCAGCTAAATTAGCAGAAACTTCTGATTTCCCTTCCCCAGCTACAGAACTCGTTACCACAATTGTGCGAACTTTTTTATGGCTAATGAACTTAAGGTTTGCCTGAAGCATTTGATAAGCTTCATGAACCACTGAGCGAGGAGAAGTTGCGACAATAACTCGAGCAGATACTCCTTCTAACATCAATTTCGTAGGAGCAGATGTGCTATTTGATTCAAACTTAGGAATTAGCCCTAGTAGAGTATAGCCAAAAAATGTCTCGGCTTCCTTAACCGTTTTTAAGGATCTGTCTATGAGATCTACAAAAAACGCAGCAGCAACACCAAGTAGCAACCCAACAAATACGCCACCTCCTGCTAAAAGTAGTACGACTTTGGAGAGAACTGGTTTTTTGGGAACCTTGGCTGGTTGAATCTCTTTAGCATTGCCAACGGTTTGCTTTTCTGCGACTTCGATTTCCTGTAGTCTGCTGACAAGGTTTTCATAGTTCTTTTTCGAGATAGATAACTTTCGCTCAAAATCTCCTTGCTTTTTCTCCAAATTTGGCATCATCGCAAGCCTTTCCTTATAACTGGCTTGGATCTTAGACAAAGCTTGTATTTTGCTTTCTAAACCTTGGCGTTGCGCTTGTATCTTGGCAAATTCACTTGTCAGATTTTCTTTGATTTTCCCGACCTGCAACTTACCAGGGGGAACGTTTTGTTGAGTTCCTAAAACCTGCTCAATTCCTTTAGTTCCTAAAACCTGCTCAATTCGCTGCTGTAATAAAGCATTTAAAGTGACTTCTTGATTTTTTAACTCAGCAATATCTGGATGTTCACTGGTGTAGCGTGCTTTTTCATTTGCGAGCTTAGTTTGCACCTTTTGTAACTCGCTTAAGACTTCCTGTACACCAGGTATCTGACTTATGGAAGTCACTTCCACAGCCTGATCTCCAGCCAAGTTTAATTGACTGTTGATTTTTGCTTCCTGAGCGCTCACATCTGCTAGCGCAGCCCGCGCTTGATTTATTTCCTGATCTATCTGACCAAGATTTTGAACTGCAGCGCTCGCCTCTTCTGGAAGCTCGATAATTTTATACCGAGTTTTAAACTGACGTAATGCCTCTGCTGAGCGATCTAATTCTGCCCGAGCATATGGCAGTTGCTGTTGAATAAATTTACCTGCGGCAAAGACTTGAGCTCGATTGGACTGAATGTTGTTTGCAACATAGGATTTCATCAGCTGATTGACTACTGATGCTGCCAATTCAGGGTTTTCTGACGTGTAGGAAACCTTCAGTACATCTGTGCCTACAATTGGTTCAACCTTGATTTTTAGTGACTCTGGCTCAAGAAGATTCCCTTTTTTATCTTTTAACTCTAGGGTCTTGATAACCTCTTCTAAAATCGGTTCAGATTGCAAGATGACAGCTTGCGTTTCTAGAGGATTCCCCTCGCGCATTAAAGATTCAAGATCCCCTATCTTTTCTCCTACTTTCGTAAGCGATGACGTTCGATCTGATTGAAAAAGAAGCATTCCAGTCGCCTGATATTCAGGTTTTTGCAGGAACACCGCAAACGTCGTTAATCCTATGGAAACTAGAACAGAACCTGCCACAATTGGCCAACGGCGTTTCAGAACCAGCCAATATTTTTGAATATCTATTTCTTCTTGATAGCCTTTAGTCTCCATACAACTTTCCTAGCCGTAGATCATGACGAAATTGGAGCCAAAAATGAAATTTGATATGAATACCTTAGCTTCATAGTATCGGCTATCTTTTAACAAATTGAAATTGATTTTTATTGCTTTAAACATAATGCTACTATTGTAGTAGCGTGCCTCTGCAGTAGGCGCGCTCAACAAGACAATTCAAGTATTTTTGCAATCTGACTCCATGCACTACGTGAACGCTTTGCGCTCCCTTCGGGAACACAAGCCTAGGATGGACGTAGAGTTTCAAGATATGTCTAATGTAGTTTGACCGATGAAGTTATTGACTAGTAAGTGCGTCCAGTGATGCTAATCCTACTTACTCAATCAAATTCACAGCTGTTGTATCGAGAGTGGTGTTTGGTTTACGATATTGCCTGCCGTTTTTACTGATTTTGGTAAATGCACAAACTTGCATATTTTTTTAACCCTGTTTATACTTAAGTTTCTCAGAACTACAAAACACTGGTCAAATGAGTGCGTACTAGGTATCAAATATGCTCTCATCCGAAGTATCTCGCTCTAGGGACAATCTAATTTTTAACAATCTTTCGTTGTTGAGATTGCCTAGTAACGATGTTAAATATAACTTTAATTGCCAGTAATTTCAAGTATCAAGAAATTTTTTTTTTAAACAAAATGTAAAGCTTGGGGATTTGCTCATGTAGGAAAAGTAAGAAAAGTATGTTTTGTAAGCCAAGACTTGTAGAACTGAGATTCAAATTAATTAGGAATAGTTCCTGTAAAATTGATATGCAAAGAAAAAGCAATTTTGATTTTAACTATCTGTCAAAATTAATACACTTTTGCATTAATTTATAGCGTTATCAGTCTGCAAAAAAATTCGTCATGAGGGCTTAAGCCCTCATGACAAGCTTTATCTAGGTGTGCTTAGATTTTTAGAACAAGGTAAGAAAAGTAAGAAAAGTATGTAAAAAGCTTGCTTTTGCTATTTAGTAGGCACCTGTCTTGTCAAAGACAACCTTGACAGTTTTCAACAAAATTTGCAGATCCAGACACACAGACCAATTCTCTATGTAAGCGATATCTAATTTTACCCCATCTTCAAAATTCTCGATATCGGATCGACCAGAAACTTGCCACAATCCGGTAATACCAGGCAGAACTTCTTGCCGAATAAAGTGCTTTGTCTTGAACCTTTCTACATCCCTCATAGGGAGAGGACGCGGACCAACCAAACTCATCTCTCCAAGGACAACATTAAACAGTTGTGGCAATTCGTCGAGACTGTAACGGCGCAGGAATTTGCCTATGCGTGTGATCCGAGGGTCGTCTTTCATCTTAAAGAGAACCCCATCCTTGATTTCATTCTTTGCTTCTAACGCCGCCTGCAACTTTTCCGCGTTGGTAACCATCGTACGGAATTTCCAAATCTTGAAACTGTTACCATGCAGACCAATTCGATTTTGCCGGAAGAACACTGGTCCAGAAGAATCTAACTTAATAAGTGTAGCTATCACCAGATAAACAGGAGACAGCAGGAGTAACAGAACAATCGAACCACAAAGGTCAAAACCGCGCTTTATCCAAAAATCGCCGCCTGCGATGATTGGTGCTGGAATTGTCATACAAGGCACTTCACCAATCATCCAAAATACGGATTTGGGGAGATGAACTTCACCTTGAATTGGCAGTATTCGTAGGGTAATGCCAGCTGTTTGGAAACGCCAGCAAACATGTAGACGGTTCTTGATGGCATTCCAAGAAACAAAAGCCTCTTCTATACCCTGTGTGCGTAGATATTCAAACGTTGCCTCTCGGTTCATCATATCTAAACTGCTAGAGTCAGCAATTCTCTGTACGGTGTAGCAATTCTCTTTCTCTATTAACCGAATATGGCTTTCTTTGTCTTCGGGATCCGTAATCAGAAAAACGGGATGGCGAATTGCTCCTTTACTACGAAGCACTCTTGTGCCTATATCACAGACGAAATGAGAGGTACAAACGAAAACTACAGACAACAGCCAAAATAGTAGAAAAGTTGAGCGCGAGACATAGCTTTCTGGCTCGTAGAGAAAGGCAATGAGCAAGAGTAGAAGTTCTGACAGCGTAACTGCTTTAATCAGACCAAGATAGTTACGACGATGTGCACCTGATTTATAGAGTCCTTTGGTTGCTATCATGCCTATTTCTACTGTCAAGATGAGCAGTAGAAAAGAGGCTTTTTGTGTCCAAGGCGAATCTAATGGAGTGCCGTTAATGACTGCCAACTTCCATGCTAAGGTCAGAGAAATGACATCTAGCGAAATAAGTGTTCCTACCCGCAGAAATTTGCTAGTTAATCCTTTGTGTATCGTTGTGCCACTTGCTGACCTTAAATCTGGTTTAAATCCTGCAACTAATAAAGATTTAGATGTCACGATTCCTATTACCCCTGTATTTAAAATGTACAAATCAATATGCAAGTTAAATGGGCAACAGCTTAAGCAATTACGCATTTCATCTGCACACTGACTTGTGAAGGTAGTCAATTGCGCATCGGGCATGGCGCATGATCCCCTATCCCCAGCCCTAAGCAAAAAAGTGCAATGTCTAGGCGTCTGAGCTTAGTATTGCGATGAGGTTCGAGAGCGCTTTCTGAAAAGTTTTGTAAACCGTTCCTGTAGAACCCGATAAAAAAACAGCGGATTGCCAACCACATAACGATGCCACAGGCGTTGTGGTTCTGTAACCAATCGTGTTAACCACTCTAGTCCGCTATTGGTCATCCAACGTGGACCTCTGTTGACGTTGCCACTATAAAAATCAAGACATGCACCTAGAGGCAAAAACACTTTTGTTTCTATTTTCTCTGAATTATTCAAAATCCAACGTTCTTGTAACGGCATACCAAAGCCAATATACAAAATATCTGGCTTAAATTTATTGATTTCTTGGATAACAAATTCATTTTCCTCACCAGACTTGTCAAAATAACCGTGATGTCCTTTCACTTTTAAATTTGGTGCAACCACTTTCAGCTTAGCGATCGCTTTATCTACCGTACCCGGTTGACCAGCAAGCAGGAACAAGGAAACATTTTCCCGCTCGCAAGCTTTCGCAAAATCCTCAATGTAATCTGGACATGTCATGCGATGAGATGAATCTGCGCTGCAGCCGCAGAGTTTCGCTCCTACTAGAACACCAAATCCATCGCAGAACACTAAATCAGATTTGTTGAGAAACTCTCTATACCAAGGGAGTTCGTAGGCAAAGTTCATTCCCCGAATATTTACGTGACATATGGTGGTTTTCTTGTCAAGTTTTGCCGCTTTGACTGCGTAATCGATGAGTTCATTAACTTTGAGTTTATGAAACCTAGTTCCAAGTAATACTATCTCATCAAATTTGTTCATTTAGATAGTTCCTCCAAAGATTTTCTAAACACCAGTAAAAAAGAAACACCATTTTTTTGGAAAGCGGTTCTCAGGCTCTACTTAAACATGAACGGGAGTAAGCGCGTGTAAATGCAGATTGGCATTCAAATATCTCAAATAGCCTATCAAGTTGGGTAACTTCAAAAATGATTTTAATTGTGGGCGACACAGAGCAAAGACTTAAGCTCCGTCCTAATCGCTGAGCCAACTTCAGCCCTGATACTAAAGCCATCAATCCGGCACTGTCCAAGGATTCTACTTGCTCTAAATCTATTAATAAGGTGGCACAATCGTTTTGCATTATGGCTGTTGTCAGTTCCCGCTCAAAGTCCAATGCATTAACGGCATTTAAAGAACGTTTGAGTCGAATCACTGCAATCTTATTGGCAAGCATTTTTTCCATAATTTGAGTCGAATTAGCAATCAATTTTCAATTCTGTAATCAGAAAAGATCGATGACTTGAAAAGGGTGTAAGGTCAACGTTTCCGAGCTTGATCAAACGCTCTTGCCATAGCATTCCATGCCAACTTGGGTTTGAAGCTTGAATCTAGTGGCAAAGGACGCACTGGCGCACCATCTGAGCGGGGAGTAAACGTTGAAAGCCAGGTGTGTCTATCGCTCAATCCCCAATTTAATACCGCAATCACTGCTTTTTCATCTAGCACCACGGAAAGATAATCTTCGTATACACTGGCGACAATGCGATCGCGAACAGCAGGATCTGAAGGTAATTTTTGGTCTGACACATCTAGTTCGGTAATCAGGATTTTGAGACCAAGACTAGCCACGTCAGACAGAAAAGTTCGTAGTTTTTTGGCATTTAAGGCACCTTCTTGAGCAACTAGGTGAGATTGGATACCAAGGGCATGAATCGGTGTTCCTCTAGATTTCAAACGTTCTAGTAGTTTCAGAACAGCAGTTCTTTTGACTTCTTCTTTGCGACCGCTATATTCCAGCGCGTTTTCGTTGTAGACCAACATAGCTTTCGGATCCGCTTGAGCTGCAACGCGATAGGCAAGCTCTATGTAATCTGGACCTAAAAACTGAAGCCACGGACTTTTTCGCAAGCCTGCTTTTTGTCCATCGTCTGGTTCAATAGCCTCGTTGACGACATCCCAAGAGTGCATTCGACCAGCGTAGCGTTTAGTCACAGTTGTGATATGTTCCACCAAAAATTTTTCCGCATTCTGGCGGTTAACTACCTCCTTAAACCAGTTAGGCAATTGCATATACCAGACTAAAGTATGTCCTCGAAAAAGCATATTGTGAGTGCGGGCAAACTGAGCTAACCAATCTGCTCTGGTAAAGTCAAACTTGTCCGGAGCAGGTCGCACAGCATCCCATTTGAGCTCATTCTCAGGCACCAAGATGCCACACTCGCGAACAATGCTAGTCTTTAAATTTTTGTCTGATACCAGAAAATCTCGCCCAGAGGCTGCTCCGTAAATTAATCCCTTAGCCGTGGCACGCTTTTTTAAAGGAGTTTGCCCAACGACTTTAAAATCTCTTTTTAGGTTGTCAAGCGCTTGGCTTTGGTACATCTGGTAGCTATCTTTTCCTACTGCGACAGCGGTTGCTCCTGCCAAACCTGAGACACCCATGTACACAAAACGACGCCTAGTGATTGACGAGTTTTTAAACATATAAATAAAGGCAAATCAAACCAAGAATATCTGTATATTTAACCCAAGTTGCTAGTCAGTGACTAACAGGTGATTACATAATAGAATCCCCTCCAAAATACATTAGGAGGGGAACATGGTTAACACTAGCATGTGTAACTTAGAGTACATATGCTTAGTATTGTTAATAGGATTCCAGTAGAGTACAGACCTGATGAAAGAAATTCTTGACATTATCCGATATGCAACCCGATTTGCTTAGTATTGTTGACACGATTCCAGACAAAAAATTTAGAAGGAACGATGATAATCCCAGTGACGGGTATCTTCAGATATTTTCTTGAGGATACAAATATTATTGAAAATAAATTTTATCCCTCCGTATTCTCGTTCAAAGGGATTCTGAAGAAAACGTTTTGTAGATTTCATTAAACCTTCCCAAATACTACCTTTGGTATCAACTTTAGTCAACTCATAATCCCTGTTTCTTAAGATATAAGACACGACTTTTCTAATTCCAGGCATCCATATATCATCAAAAATGACATACCCGCCTACCTCTAACAATTTGTCAACGTAGAAGAAATCTACCAAAGTGTAATCGAAATGATGTGAGCCATCAATAAACGCAAAATCAAGTTTTTCTCCTTTGGCTACAAGTTGAGGTAAAGCTTCGTCTGAACAAGCCTCTAGAAATCGTACTTTGTCTGCAAAACCTGCTCTTTCAACATTCAGTAATCCAATGGATTTCCATACGCTATTTTGCATTGGGTCAATGGCAGTATGGATTCCTCTACCTTTGTCATGATGTGCTTGACAAATAAACAGAGTAGACAAGCCATAAGCCATGCCTATTTCTAGCGTTCTTTCCAGATTGTTTTTTTGGATAAGCTCATTGAGAATCGTGCCAATATCATAAGGAGTAGCGGTAGGAAAAGGATTTATTGAATTTCCTTGAGCATCCTTAACAGATTTGGTTGAATAAATTTCCTCTAAGAGTTGATTCATAACTTAGTTCTCCCTGGTAAACTACATGGGTTTTGTGACTTCTGCAAAAAAGGCTAGAAAGGGGTGTATGGGGCAATACAGTTCAGATCAGACAATTTGCATGCAACGGTAACCAATACAAGAGACGTTGCGAAATCGCGTAGCACGGATCTGCGACGTATGCCATTTCGGCACGCAAAGAGCGTTCGCTATGACAAAAAATCCTTAACTGAACGGTACTGGTGTATAGGGAACGCTTAGGTTTGTGATGAGTGAATCGATGTTAAGCGAGCATACTTAGCTGACTGGCGACTGTAACGTCGCTCAACTTTCAAACCGGAAGTCCTTGCAGCCTTCGTAGTCAAGCCTCTTTGCATGTCTGCGAGTAAATTCTCCGATAGAAGGATTTCCATCGGGGTGAATGACCCCCACCGCTTGCTGCCAAATTTTTCGTGGTGCTAGCGACACTTGATAAGTGCAAACGTTCTCTTGAGTCCCTTTGCTAACGCTCTTTTGAACGTGATACCATTTCGTTTCTTGGCAGCGATCGCACCAGAATGCTTCCAACCATGCACTTTCTAAATGAACTACGGTTTCAGTTTCTACCAATATGAGGACATTGTGTCTACTGAGGCTTCCTGGCTGGAGTGGTGCGGTGCGATTAGCAAACAATGAATATTTTTGACTGACACTATCGAGATAGCATCCATGAATCGGACAGTAAATAGCGCGTCGTTTTGAACGTTTACGATTGCGGTCACACCTTCTGTGCAATTCAACCTCCCTCATTGATAAATACACCACAGATAACAAGAAGGTTTCGTCGGCGGGACTGAGATCAAAAAGACCATCGAAGCCCAAGGAAAGCGCCTGAACAATTATTTATTCAATTGTGGTTTAATATATCGTTAACAGACAAGAGTTTGAAAATCCTTACACAAGGAAAGTCATTATAACTCAGAATTGGTGAATTGGTGAATTTTTGGTTGGGTTCTGTGTTTTCCCCTCACGATTCATATATTTTTGTAAGAGGTTTAATCTTTAAAATCTCCTGTAACACAAAGCTATCTGTAGAAAATACCTTATCTTAAATTGTGCCTCAGTATGAGTATCTGTAGACAATTAAAGAAAGGACTGAGAGCAAAAGAACCATCAAAGCCTAACTTTACGCCTCAACAATTAGTTATTGACAGCGCTTATTCTATGGTTAGGCTACAAATCCTAGGTAGGGCTAAAGCCCATACAAGTTTATGTGATGAACATTTGACATATTGATGAGCAATGACCACAAAGAAAGAAAACTCAACAATTAGCTATTTAATTTACATACAGATATGTAGCTAGTCAACAACAGTTTAAAAAACTGGACGCTGTAAGTGTCTAAACTAAGAGTTTGCATTCTTACGCTTTATAAAAGCTAAAATTTGATTTCTCAAATTACCTCAAATAAAGCGTTGCGTTGGGAGATGGTTTACACGACATATTCCCAAATATTCTCTTAAATTTAGTAGTACTTGCGGTCATAATACAGCATCAGTATTTTTTTTGGCAACTAGTAATTCCTGTGATTCATCATACAGCACTGTAATTTATTCGGCAATCACTTTATATTTTTTAAAATCATCAAAAAATGATTCATAATTGAGATAATTCGGGTATTGTCATGATTTGGACAATAAATAATGTGGGAAAAGTAAGAAAAGTAGGTAAAACTTTGACTTCAATTAAACATGATTTTAGAATTGTTTTGTTAATAGTAGGAAAGGTAAGAAAAGTATGTATAAATTTTTGCTGATAGTCTGACAATAATTTATTTATGGGAAATAGAGTCACCAATGTAGCCCCCTATACAAACATGGATGTACCATAATTATGTCTTCGGAAGGATGAATTTATATGTTAGAATGACAATTATATGTAGGTCAATTACCTAAAAGACTGAGAATAGCTTTCCACATATCTTTTCTTGTAAATATTAGATTTTCAATTATTTTGAAAACGGGAAGACATCTGAGCAAAGCAATGTTTGACTTGTAGAAAGCGTCTGTGAGCCGGCATTTCTACCAATAAAAGCCCTGCTGTAGGCTGTTGGGGTGACTCCTTTTTACACTAATAGCTGCGAGATTTATGAACGTCACTATTTAAAAGCTTCAAGAAGTATTAACTTGACAAATGCAATCTATAGAAGATAAAAAATAAACACGTAAACTTAAATTCATCAGTTTAGATATCATACCAATAAGAATTTGTGAATAATTTGTCTTTCCAAGGTGATTCCTGTGGATAGCATCATAATTAGTTAATTTACTTCTAAGTAAAAAAAAGTATAATTTTATGCTCAACTACCAAATTCACTACACTTTCAGATTTTCAAATGAACCGTTACACATATCAAGTCGGTGGTAGTCTAACGATTGATGCTCCTAGCTATGTAGAACGACAAGCTGATGAACACCTGTATGAAGCGCTGAAAGAGGGTGAATTTTGCTATGTCCTTAACTCCCGGCAAATGGGCAAGTCCTCGCTTCTGGTAAGAACTCGGCATCGCCTGCAACAAGATGGGTTTAGATGCACCACTGTAGATATGACCAATATAGGCTGTGAAAATATAACTCCAGAGCAGTGGTACAAAGGAGTGGTTGCTGAGTTATGGTTAGGTTTCAAGCTGCTTGGGAAAATCAACTTAAAAGCTTGGTGGCGGGATCACGAAGGTATCCCTTTACTTCAAAGACTGAGTCGATTTATTTCCGAAGTGCTGCTTCAGTTTCCTGACGAGAGACTGTTTATCTTTATTGATGAAGTTGATAGTATTCTCAGCCTCGATTTTTCTGTTGATGACTTTTTTGCCTTAATTCGGTTTTGTTATAATCGCAGAGCGATTGATCCAGAATACAAGCGCATCACATTTGTGATCTTTGGTGTGACAACACCATCAGATTTAATTCAAGATCCCAAACGTACTCCGTTTAATATTGGTAAAGCCATAGAACTCAAGGGGTTTAGTATAAACGAAGTGCAGCCATTGGCTCATGGATTAGAAGTTAAAGGCGGTAATGCCCAGGCAATTCTGCAAGAAATTTTAGCTTGGACAGGAGGACAACCGTTTCTGACGCAAAAACTGTGTAAGCTGGTTGTCAGTTCAAGTCAAGATACAGTCAGTGGGGCGCTGACGATTCCCCCTGGTACCGAAGCATTTTGGGTGGAAAGTATCGTTAGGTCACACATCATCCAGAAGTGGGAATCCCAGGATGAGCCGGAACATTTGCGGACGATTCGCGATCGCCTGCTTGCTTCAGAGCAAATTGCAAGTCGAACACTTGGCATATATCAACAAATTCTAGCTTTTGAAGACGTACCAACCGATGACAGTCGAGAACAAATTGAACTGCTTCTGTCAGGTTTAGTTGTGAATCAGCAGGGATACCTGAAGGTGAAAAACCGAATCTATCAAGCAGTTTTTAATTCAGAATGGGTTGCGAGACACATGGAGAATTTGCGTCCCTACGCGCAACGCTTCAACGCTTGGATTGCTTCCAATCAACAAGATGAGTCGCAGCTTCTTTTCGGAATCGCATTGGAGCAAGCACTGACTTGGTCAAAAAATAAAAGGCTCAGTGACTTAGATTATCGCTTTCTCGCTGCCAGCCAGGAACTTGCCAAGCGAAAAGTTGAAACCAATTTGGCACAAGAAAAACAAGCAAGACAAATCGAACGAGAAAAGGCTGAATTTGCCGTATTTGCCGCGCAGCAAGCGAATCAAATACTGGCTGACGCACGCAAAATTGCGAAACGAAACGCCCAAAAACTAAATTTGGGCAAACGTTGGATTATGACCATTGCCTCTGGAATTGCTAGTTTGGTTATTCTTGTACGTTTTACCGGGCTACTACAGGGAATGGAGTGGACGATGCTAGATCGCTTTTTTCAGACACGTCCTCCAGCAGAAGTTGACCCTCGCATTACCATTATTACAATTAACGAGCGAGATTTTGTGCAAATAGGTCAGTATCCTCTGCCGGATCGGGTGTTGGCTCAAGCAATCCAGACATTAAAAACCTCTAAACCCAGAGCGATCGGGCTGGATTTGTATCGAGATTTGCCTGTGGAACCAGGTTATCAGGAATTAGTAGAACAGTATAAAACAACTCCGAACCTGATTGGCATTCAGAAGGCGGTGGGGAAGGAAGTTGTTGCGCCGCCGGCAACTTTAGCACAATTAGGTCAGGTGGGTCTTGCCGATCAGGTTTTAGATGGGGATGGCAAGTTACGTCGCGCCTTGCTTAGCGTTCAACTCGAAGACTCTTCGTTACACCTCAATCTAGGTTTACGGTTAGCACTACGCTATTTAGAAGCTGAAGGTATCACCCCCAAACCCCAAAGGAACAATCGCGAGCAAATTCAACTCGGGAAAACAGTTTTTATTCCCTTTCAACCCTATGACGGAGGCTATGTCCAGGCTGATGCAGGCGGTTATCAAATTTTGCTCAACTTTCGCGGCACTCAAAAACAGTTTGAGACCTTTTCGATCACAGATTTGTTAGCTCATAAAATACCACAAGAAAAGGTGCGCGATCGCGTCGTCCTGATTGGCTCCACAGCTGGAAGCGTCAAGGACTTATTTCAAACACCTTACAGCAGTCAGATATTTGGTTCGCCCGAAGAAATGCCAGGAGTAACCATCCATGCTAATATCACTAGCATGATTTTGAATGCTGCCCTGGAAGGGCGACCACTGCTAAAGGTTTGGTCTAAACCAGTTGAGTTGCTTTGGGTTTTGCTTTGGTCTGGGGTTGGGGCTGCGTTAGGTTGGCAGAGCAAGTCACCCACATTTATAGTCACTGCCGTTGCGTTCGCGGCGGGGGGACTCATGGCAACTGCCTACCTTGCCTTTTTAGAGGCTTGGTGGATTCCTACTGTCCCCCCGATGATTGGACTTGTGGTTGCAGCTATTACCCTGCCGATTGTCACGAATCGGCAATTAGAAAAAATTCAACTTCGTCAGACTGTAGAGTTGTTAGTTGCTATTTCGAGCGAGCAACCTGCTGTCGGACAGATTGCCATTGAATATCTCAAGCAAGCTGAAAGCCAAGAAAATCTGGCGTTCATTGAGCAGATCATTCGTAATGCTTCGCTTTGCACACAGCTTCGCTAACACAATTATTTTAAAGATTTAAACTTAACTTTACCTATTCCTTGAGACTCCAATAAGTTTTGCCACATGGCTACCAATTTGGCATTGTCAGGGTTCAATTGCTTTGCTTGCATAAATGTGCTGAGCATATCGTACCAGTACCCCATTTTACCATACCACGCCGCTTGCTCAATAGCAGTTTTTTTTTGCCTCAGTTCGCTCTCCAACTCAGATGTTCTCGGTACCCTCTGCACCCAACCCATAAATACAGGATCGTCTGGTTGTACAGTTTCTCCACAGACAACCACTAAAGACCATTGGTAACTTTTGCCCACGGCTAAGGGTTGCTTTTCCTTGGGTAGAGTGAAACCAACAATTCCATCGGCAGATTTGATCGGTAAGAATGCTCTTTCGTAAAACTCCCCTGTTTCATCTCGAAACATTAACACGACTTGACGTGCAGATGTTTTGGGCATCTCGATGAATATAGTTGGACGCTCCTGCAATGTTAACCCGTAGTTTTCCTTTGGCATCAGAGGTCGAATTGCACCTTCTTTTTCGGAACACTTGAGATCACTGCGCGAACCAGCACCAGAGGTATCTTTTGGTTTCCCTTGTTTGGGTGGGATAAAATTTTCTTGCGATATAATTCCTTCTCGTGAAGTCACACTTGTTAGTTTTAATTTTGGTTGAGCGTCAGCAGCTAAACTCAAGCTCAGTAAGAGCTCTACGGATAACCCTATTGTTAACAGTTTTAAATAACCACTTGGTATCATCAGTAAATGCCGTATAGAACATAACGTCAGAAATTTTACAGTAATCAATATAAATATTGGATAAACAAAGTACGGTATTTAGAACCTGGAGTTAAAGATTTATACAGGGAGGTGTACATACTTAATGATGACCCTAACAATAATTAATGTTTACTTAATCAAACTTAATTTTTACAATCATGGAGATTGATTTCAAGTGTTAAGTAACATCATGTCCGGCTAATTAGTTATGATTTCCATGTTAAGTGCACCCCACCACGCCAGTTTGCACTCTCGGAGGGAACCCCTAGTTTTCGCGCCTACACCCCCCCAACCCCTTCGGGGAAGTCAAAAATCAAAAATCAAAAGTCAAAAGTATTAATTTTGGCTTCTTACCTTATGGTTTTGACTTGTTTTGCCCCAACCCTTGGATAAATCCTGCTCACGCGTTGGTCAACCTTATTCATTCGTGCGGAGGTTATACCCGGCTTTGAGGCGGCATTCAGGCCCAACCAAACATGCTAATTAACATCAAAAACGAGTATTCAAGTTGGGCATTTTGCCAAGGTTGACCAACGCGTGAGTAATTTTAATGAAACCCCTACACCCCCTTTGAAAAAAATTACTGCCAATTTCCCACGAGAACAAACGCTGCCCAGTAGTAAGGATGTTTGTACTGAGGTGAATTTAACAAAGAGAGTTGGCTGTAGCGCAGTGCTTCAGCTTTGGTGACGCCAGGTTGGGTAAAGCGGCGGTAAAATTCAGCCATCAGTTGAGCAGTGGACAAATCCTGTACTGACCAAAGCGTTGCCAAGGTACTCCTGGCTCCAGAACGCACAGCAACTCCAGCCAGCCCTAAAGCAGCTCGGTTGTCGCCTTTAGCAGTCTGACAAGCACTGAGAACTAAGAGTTCAATCGGTTCTTGATCGCGCAGAGAACCGTTTTTGCCCTCTCCTGTTAGCAGTCGATCCAAATCTTTGACATGAATGCGATCGTCCCAAGCTAGGAGAAAGGTGTCTTCAGCTTTCGAGCTAAATTGACCGTGGGTTGCCAGATGAACCACAGAAAACGGTTGGTTCTCAACTCGCTCTAGGAAATTAGGGCGAGTAAATTTTTCGTTGAGTAAGACTTTTGTTGAGAGGGTAGCAGCAATTTGTTGAATCTCTGTTTCGACGCCAGGTAAAGCAGAAAAGCCTTGACGCGCCTCTGATAAACCCCCAGCTAAAGTTTTGAGTTGTTGAGCAGACACACGCGAATCAAAAAGCTGCAAACCTGGAGCCAGGGCAATATTATACCGCTCTACCAAATACTGCTGACCATCGTGGAGAACTGCCATCGGCAGACTGCGTAAAAAATCATCAAGGACAAATACCAACGTTTTAATTCCCTGACGCTCTAACTGTGCTGAAATAGGACGCAGCAACCAATTATAGACCTGTTGCGCGGGAGGTAACACCTCGTTCGGCAAAAAAACAGGGTTCAAAGACTGACGCAATTGTGCAAACACTCTCGCTGTTTCTTGTGGTGAAACCTCGATTCCGTAATGTTGCAATGGCTGTCCGGGGAGGGAGAAAACCACTTCTAAGCGTTGGTCAAGCACGATAGGATAGATGACAGCTGCTGTTGGGTCAATTGTCTCGATCGCTCTGGGTTTATATGTTAGGCAAGCTTCCCGGAAGAAGTTTTCTAACTCAGCCAGTTGCAACGCCTCAATCACTTGCCGAGAGCGTTGGAGGCGTTGTTGCTTGTTCGTTTCAGGTAAGCTGTCTACATTTTGCAACAGCAATTGCACCAACTGGCGATAGACAGGTTCAACCTCGTCTCGGAAAGAAAACTGCACAGCAGGATTTACTGCCACTAAGTCCTGACGCAAAGATTGTAAAATAGTGACTGCTTGGTCATAAGCTGCAATGGCTGCTGTTGTGTTGCCTTGTGCGTTGAGAATTCGCCCCTGTTGCCAGTACCAAGTTGCTGCAATATCTGTTGCCTGTATTTTCTGAGCCAGAACAAGTGCTTGTTGTGTTAGTGAGAGTGCTTCTGACCATTGTTGAGTTTGTTCGTACAAATGCCCCAGTTGTCCCAAGGCGTAAGATTCTCCCCTGGAGTCTTTTAATTCTCTCGCCTGTTGCACTGCCCGAACTAATATTTGAGAAATATCTTTTGTGTTTTGTTTTTTACTAAAAACTATTGACAACTTTGTCAAGCTTTCTGCTAAATTAACCTGAGCGTAGACAACCGCACGACTAGGAGGAAGGTTAAAAAGACGCCCTTGAATTTGAGGAACTAGTGACAGCGCTGCTTGTTGTTGCCTTGTTGTCACCAGAAGACTAAGTTGATTAAGTTGAGCCTCTAACTGGGTGCGCGGATTTGTCGCTGTGTTTGTTGCTTGTTGATAAAATGCTAATGCAGCCTGAAAATCCCCTATTGCCCTAGCAGTGTTCCCCAATCTAAAGAGGGTTTCTCCGATATCTGGTGTCGAATTTAGCCGTTTGGCAATGGTTAAACTTTCGGTTAAAACGGTTTGAGAGTTTTGCAAATCTCCCACAACTTGCAAAGTCACACCCAAACTCCGCAATTGTCTGGCTTTAAGCAAGGAGTCAGGCAAGGCAGCGAGGTCTTGATTGACTTGCTCTAGTATACTTCGCGCTCTTCGATACTGTCCCAAGGTTTGCAGTGCTTGAGCTTGGTTAATTTGGCTAAGAACAATTCCCGTTACATCCTTAAGGGAACGATAACGTTTCTCTGCCTGTTTCCAAGTTTCCAGGGCGGTTTCGGCATGACCTGTATTTAGCTCGATACTGCCTTGAGTGTTGAGGACTTGAGCGTAAAGCAAAGGAGCATAAGTACTTGGCAAGAGGTTGAGAGCTTGGGTACTGGCTTTTTGTGCTGCCTTCCACTGTCCCAAGTCTTGATAAACAATCGCAAGATAGTTGTAGCTGATGGCTTGATTTTGCCGTTCTCCCTTTTGCTCAAATGCACGAGCCGCCTGTTCCCACACTTGTGCAGCCTCTGCAAACCGCCCCGCATCATAAAGTTGCTTGCCTTGTTCAAGTAGGGTAACAGGAGAATTCGTAGTTTGTATCTCGTATTTCGTTATACTTGTTGAATTTTGTAGGGCGTAGCCCTTCGCGTAGGGTATTTTAAATTTTGAATTCAACTCTGCTGTCGCTGGTAAAACTGTGATCACCAGTAAAAAAGTCAGCAGTGCTAAGACTAGGTGGCGATAGGGTTTCACATTCTACAGTCCCTCCCCATCCTGTAGAGAGTGGGGAATCTCTCGGAAGTTGTTGAACTGTTTTTAAGATGCATGAGTTCGTCTCAATGAGAACATTGAAGTTCAAAATACATATAAAAAGTGAGGAAATAATGAGGATTTTGTAAAATTTTGAACAAAAACTTGTTTACAGCGGTTCTCTGTAAGGTGGGCATTGCCCGCCAGTATCTCAAATGCCCATTACATAAGCTTTTATGGGCAATGCCCACCCTACGATTTCTGCTGCTTTCAAAACTTTAAGAAGGCAGAAGTACGAAGGCAGAAGGCAGAAGGCGTCCCCACGAATGAATTCGGGGGATTTAATAAAGTTGCTACGCGTTTATTTTTCTCCATAAATAAATTCAGGGGCTTTAAACCTTATGGCAGAGAACAGAGGACTTATTTTTGTATCAAAGCTTACCTTCTTTCCTTCTGCCCTCTGCCCTCTGCCCTCTGCCTTTCTTCGGTAAAGTGCGTAAGTCCTAGTTGTGTTTTAATTTACCACAATCAATTTCATCATTCCCAAAATTGCGGCTAAAGAGTGGGGTATTTGCCACCAGTTCTACCTGACCATTAGCATCAATGACCCATCCCGTCGCCTCAACAAGGGAAGCTGGTTGTTGGTTTTTTGCGATCAACTGAAACTGAGAAGTTTTCCCTTGCTCCTGTGCTTCGTTATTACGACTTGTTGAACGTAAATCCTGCAAAACTATCTGACCTTTAAGCGTCTGTCTGGGGTCTTCCGGTAAGCCGCCTCGTCCGGTGATGACGAAGTAGTTTTCTTGATCTGCTGGACAGCCAGTGGCAATGCGATCGCCGTACCCGGCGCGGCTTCGCCCATCGCTCGCTTGTGTAAAATTTTCTGGTAACTGAACTAATCCTTGAGCAGGGTTAATCTGCCCGGTATCGATTTTTACAGTTCCATTGAACTCAGAACCGAGATCAGATGTGGCGGTGATGTCACTCGTCTCGTCGCTTGTTTGATCTCGAAACTGAGTGCCAAAGATGCCTTTGGCTGTGACGCTCACTCTCCCGCCAGAACCTGCTGTAGCATTGGCGGTGATATCGCTATTTTCCCAAGCCAATAAGGTATCGGTATTAATATTGATGTTACCACCAGTAGAATTACCTGCATCGGTTTTGATCCGGCTGCCACCGCGCAACTGTATGTCTCGCGCCCGTAGGTTAATATTTCCCCCAGCACCAGAGCCAGTAGAGGCATTAATGCTACCTTGGTTGCTAAGGGCGATCGCGTCCGCTACAACGTTAATTCTACCTGCATTTCCCACCCCAATACTCTCGACATTCACAGTTGCCCCATCCCGGACAATTAACTTTCCTGTGGTCAAACTGAGATTTCCCGCTGCGCCTGTCGGGTTAAATGGGTACAAAGATGTAAGTAACCAGTCCCCAGACGCTGTCGCTATCCCACTGGGGGGGAACTGACTATCTCTGGTTTTTCCACTCACTTGCACCGATTGGGAAGCGTTAACAATGATGTCTCCTCCTCGTCCCGTATCTAGAGTCGTGGCTCCTACTCCACCTCCATCAGAGACAATTAATTGCTTAGTGTTAATTCTTAAGTCACCAGCATCACCACTTCCAAGCGTCACCGTAACAATTTGAGAGGGGATGTAAGGAGTTCCGGGTGAGGTACCAATGACTTTGACAGAGTCGGAGGCATTTATGGTTACATTTCCACCCCGACCGCTAGAACGAATCAGTCTATTTCTTGTTGTTGCTGATCCACTTGCAGAAGATATCGTCGCTCCCCCTTCTACAAGCACAGAACCAGTCGTTATCTCTAAGTTTCCCGCGTTTCCTGTACCACGAAGAGTGCTAGTAGATAAGTTAGTACCAAACGAATTATTTTCTCGATATGTTGACAATACCACGGAGTCAGAAGCTCTTACGGTCAGATTCCCGCCATCTCCCGCACTTAAAGTACCTGCGTATACAATTGCTCCATCCCGGACAATCAGCTTTCCCGTATCAATGACTATATTGCCTGCCTTTCCTTGATTAAAAGTTGTGGTTATCAACCCAGAGCCATTCACCTCTACCAATTGGGAGGCGCGAATGAAAATATTTCCTCCAGTTCCTGTGTTATATGTCGGGGTGGTTATTAATGATCCATTTTGAAGCGTTAACTCCCTGGTATCAATTGTGATATTTCCTGCTTTTCCCGCACTTAGAGTCCCAGCAGAAAAAACACTTTCCCGAGCACGCAATAAGTCAGGCTCTCCATCCAAAGTCGGCTCAATAAAAAGTTTGATAAAGTTCTCAAATCCGATTCCTCTAAGTTCTACAGAGTCAGTGGCACGGACAGCAATATCCCCTCCCGCTCCCGTACCTGAAGTGGCAGATCCAACAAATGCCTGGTCAAAAAGCTTGAACTGTGTTGCATCAATTGTGATACCGCGACCGTCAAGACTTCCTATAGTATCAGAAGCAAAGTTCGCGCGATCGCGCAACGTCACACTTCCTCCTCTGACTTGGATAGCGCCACCACCAAACCCAGTAGCATTGACAGACGCTGTACCTGATAACTCAATATTGCCGAAATTTTGGATATCTGCATAGTTAAAAGCCAAGCCAGTTGAAGTTGGAATAAAGCTCACCAAGCCGGGACTCGCCACGCTACCTAGTAGAATATTTCCTTGGTAAGCAGTGAGATTGCCGTTATTAAAGCTAAGATTACCCCCCACCAGTGCCAATGTTTGACCCGGCTGGACTTGCAAACCAACATTACTAGGAATTGGAATTGGGGTATCGATGGGTGGAAGCGGTATCAAACTCGTTGCTTGAGATTGATTAATAATGCTGCCTGGATTTGACCCAAACTGCAAGCCTATTGGAACATTAATCGTTAGCAGTGGCGGCGCACCTGGATTTATGGCACTGAAAAAGCTGCCATCTGCAAACTTAATGCTATTCGCTGTAGAGCCGATAAACGAGCCACCAATATTTAACTGAGCATTCGGACCAAAGATAATTCCGTTAGGGTTGATGAGAAACAGGTTAGCGGTACCATTAGCTCGAATTAACCCATTAATATTAGATATGTTTTTTCCCGTGACGCGATTGATAATGTTTTGAATATCCAGCGCATTATTAAAGAAAGCCTCACTGCCAGTAGGGACGGAAAATTCAGAGAAGCTGTGGAACAGGTTGCCACCAACTCGTGTGCCATTCTCGATTAAGAAAGTGTTACCATTGGTTGTTATGCGTGTATTACTTGGCAGCGTTCCATCAGGTTGAATTTGTGCTTCTGCTATGTTGGCATGACCTAGAAGGCAGAGGACAAGGCTATTAAGCAACTGGAGATACTGACGACTTAGTTTCTGGAAAAAACCATCCATAATCTTGTTTCCTCTGGCTACTTGCTTTGTGAACTTCTAAAACATCTCGCCCGTTGCAGTGTAATTCTCTAAGTCTGCAAGATGACTAGGTTGATTCAAAGCAGCATTGAGCTGCATAGCCCAGGAAAAAGTTGGTATACCAAACAGAAAAGTTATTAATATAATCAGACCCAGATGGGGCTTGTGTAGCTGTTCCTCTGCTCGTTGCGTGATCACAGCTTGTGGAACAATCTTGCGGAGCAGAATCATACATCACCCTTTATGTGAACTTTAATGACTTTATACGATTTCTATTTGGGAAAATCTTATCAGCAAGCGAGAAAAGTTTATGACGGAATAATGTGACATCTCCAGACGCTGACCCTACGGGTACAGCGCTGGCTTCAAAGAATCACTTCTTTGATTTCCTGGTTTTTCCCTTACGAGATTTCGACACTTGCCTAGACTGAGTTACCCCAGCCCCCGGTAGATCGTCTGCACAGGCGCTTTCGATTCCCGTCTGTCCAACGGTACTAATGAGCTTAATTCCTCGGTTTCTGATATTCTGACCTGCTGCTACGTCCCTATCGGTATGGAATCCACAATGAGGACAATCATGAACTCTGATAGACAGGTCTTTTTTAACTTCTTCCCCGCATTCAGGACACTGTTGAGAAGTCCCCCTAGCGTCAACTTCACTGAAGAACTTCCCTCTCTTCCAGCACACATACTTAACGATGTTTCTAAACTGTCCGAACGCAGCGTCAAGCATATGTTTCCCAAACATCCCCTTAGCACTAGTGCGGTAATCCAAGTCTTCCATGAAGACCATATCACCCGCATCACAGAGCGCATGAGCTTGTTTGTAATGAAAGTCCTTCCTCGTGTTGTCAATTTTGTGGTGAAGCCGAGCAATCTTGAGGCGTTGTTTTTCGTAGTTCTTCGACCTCTTCTGTTTCCTAGAGAGTCTGCGTTGCAGCAATTTCATCTGGCTTTGCAGAGTCTTAAAGAACTTGGGAGGCTTTAGGAAAACGCCGTCACTGGTTGCCAAAAACTTCTCCAATCCCACATCAACCCCAATGGGATGACCATGAGGAGTTGGATCAGGAATGCTGACATCACATTGAAGAGAAATAGATGCGTACCAATGATCTGCTTTCCTCAAGATTCTGACTTGCTTGACTACAAACCCAGAGGGGATAGGTCGATGCAAGTTGATGGAAATTGCTCCAATCTTGGGCAACTTAACGTGCAAGTTCGTTACCGGATTCTCCTTGAATTGAGGAAACAGCAAAGATTTGAACTGACCATACTTCTTAAATCGGGGCAAGCCAAATCCGCGCTTCTGGAAATATTCCCATCCTCGATGCAACTGCTTGATAGCTTGCTGAAGCACTTGAGACGGAACTTCTCCCAACTTAGGGAATTGCTTCTTTGCTCGTGGCAAGTTGTTGAGCTGTTGAATCTCGCCGGGAAACTTCAAGTCGGCAGGGAGGATGTATTCTTTCTCCAAAGAGCATCTATCAACCAAGCACTTACGACCAAGGCACCAGTCTTTTATCTCCCGCAATGCATAGTTAAATGCACTACGGCAGATTTCCATCCACTCAATGAGTTGTTGCTCTTGAGCAGCATCTGGATAGATTCGGTAGCGGTGGCTAAGTGTCAGCATTCCAGTATTATAGGAGATTTACTGGACAATAGTGCAACGTTAAATGTTAAGTTTAGGGACATTGAGTCCCATAAACTTAACTGGGGGAGTCCATGTATCCCAACGCTGACCTGGGTACAGGTACAGCGTGGGTCTTATAGCTCCCCCAAGCCCCCTCAAAAGATAAAAGTTTAGTATATCTTTCAGCTAGATCAGCAGGAGCCTCACGCCAGAATCTCTGATTTGGCGTGAGAGG
>NZ_CAWUDP010000049.1:0-79495 GCF_963920835.1 Scytonema sp. PCC 10023 | reverse complement strand
ATGCCATGGAGCATGTTCTACACCTGGCGTCCTAACCGCCCTGGCGCCTGCTATACCTTAAAGATATTTAGTTAGCGGAAAATAAACTATCAGTCAAAAAAATCCAACAATTTTATAAAAAAGATGACACTTCTTAAAGAAGTTTGTTATATTTGTTTACATAAGGTAACAGACCTTAAACAATTCAGCTTGGAGTGCCGACGATGACAAACGCAACAAAAGTTACTGCTCCCGTAATCGAAGATCGCAATGCTTGGCGTTGGGGTTTCACACCTCAAGCAGAAATTTGGAACGGTCGCTTGGCAATGATTGGCTTCTTAGCAGCCGCTCTGATTGAAGTGTTTTCTGGTCAAGGTTTCCTACACTACTGGGGCATCCTGTAAGTTTTAAGACTACGGATTGCTTGTAAATAACTAACTAAAGGTAACGAAACTTAGGGAATTCTCTTTGGAGTGCCAACCATGACAAACGCAACAAAAGTTACTTCTCCCGTGATCGAAGATCGCAATGCTTGGCGTTGGGGTTTCACACCTCAAGCAGAAAATTGGAACGGTCGCTTAGCAATGATTGGCTTTTCAGCAGCCGCTTTGATTGAACTGTTTACTGGTCAGGGTTTCCTACACTTCTGGGGTATTCTGTAAGTTGTAAGACTACGGATTGCCTAGCACTAATAGATAAATGAATAACTAAAAAACCTGGAGCTACTAGAGACTTCCAGGTTTTTTAGTGTCTTTGTTCTTTTTCGCACTGATGAGTCATTTGTCTAAAACTCATAACAAATGACTCATAATTAATGATTAACGGATATACTCCTTGAGAACGCTGTTGCGATTCGGGTGACGTAACTTACGAAGTGCCTTCGCTTCAATTTGACGAATTCGTTCGCGAGTCACATTGAAAATTTGTCCAATTTCTTCTAAGGTCTTCATGCGACCATCATCCAAGCCGTAGCGCAGTCTGAGAACATCACGTTCGCGAGGACTGAGACTGTCGAGGACTTTTTCCAAGTCTTCCCGTAGGAGATTTTTGGAAACTTGGTCTTCTGGGGTTTCGCCATCCGATTCAATAAAATCACCCAGTCGAGAGTCTTCTTCTTTCCCAATAGGCGTTTCAAGTGAAATCGGCAGCTGTGCGGATTTAGCAATAAACCGCAGCTTCTCGATAGTCATTTCCATACGAGTAGCAATTTCTTCCTCGGTGGGTTTGCGACCCATTTCTTGAGAAAGCAGCTTAGTCGTTTTCTTAATTCGGGAAATGGTTTCGTAGAGGTGAACCGGAAGGCGGATAGTCCGGGATTGATCAGCGATCGCACGGGTGATTGCCTGACGAATCCACCATGTTGCGTATGTAGAAAACTTGTAGCCTTTTTCGTGGTCAAACTTTTCAGCGGCGCGAATCAAACCGAGACTGCCTTCTTGAATCAAGTCTTGGAAAGACAAGCCTCGATTCATATACTTTTTAGCAATTGAAACTACAAGGCGCAGGTTAGATTGCACCATCTTGTCTTTCGCTCTGCGACCAACATGCAGCCGATAACGAAATTGTGGCAACGGTATTTGTACTGCCTCTGCCCATTCACTGTCCTTAGGTTCACGAGCTAACTGCTGTGCAAGTTTTTCGCGTACTCGCTCTAATTCCAGTAAGTCGGCAATCTTCCGTGCCAATTCAATTTCTTCGTCTGCACGAAGCAGGCGAATTCGACCTATTTCTTGTAAGTAAAGACGAATCGAATCCTCGGTGTAATGCTTTTTCTTAGTTTGAGTCCGACGACGCGATTTAGCGGCTTTCCCAGACTTTGCGTCGTCCTCATCAGACTGAGGCTCTAAAAATTCATCGAGTTCGCCCTCATCGCCCGTCAGCAAGTCCTCTTCGTCATCAATCAAGAGTTCTTCTAACTCAATCTCAGGCTGATTCATTATTTCTAGCTCATCAGGCTGATATATGTTTTCGAGTACGTTGTTAGCCTGGTTCATGCCGCGTTCCTCATGCTCCTTGCAGAATCAATTACTTAAGATGTGTTTGCCGCTCTTAAAGTGAGCTATTTACCAACAGAAAACAGGGTTTTTGGTTATTTTGCCTAAGATTTTGTTGGAATTTTGACACCTTCTTCATGGAGTTTTACCTTGTAAGGGCAGGCTCCTTGAAGGGAAATTCCTATTCTTAGTCAATGCCATCTATGTTGCCGAGCAACATCCGTTTTAACTAGCTGGTCTAAAAAAGACTCCGGACTGCTAAAAAAAAATTTACTACTCCATACAAATGAATATGACTGTTGGGAGATTCTTTTGTAAAGACTGTTCCGATTGTAGCCTGTTTCACAGAAATTGCACTGTCTTTGTGTGCTAACCATGAACTCATTAAGCAAGTTTAAGCGTATTCTACGAAAGTTAAGACATTGAAAAAGACACCCATCCTTTTGTATTTTCTCCAAAACTTTTTGGAATTGCAGTGGTATTCTCATTTCAATTAATGTTAGGTACACCTGCTGACATCTCGTTCAATGTATTACGTAGAACAATCTTTACTTAGAAACAGCATATCTTTTGCCTTCAAGTGAGAAAAATGCTTATACCAATTTTTACACTTTCTTCACAAGTTACCGAGTGGAGTTCCGTTCGCCATATCACGAAAACCTAGTCACAAAAGACTTGTTTAAGGCGGCTTTGTGCTTTCTTCCATTAGGCGTAGCATAGGCACCATGAATGCAAATTGAATAACGGTGGTGGTTTTTTGCTCTCACTTAACTTTGTTCTACCAATTGTCTTAACTTAGGAGTCAAGACTTTAGCAGAATCAGCTAAATGGCTAAGCAACTTTTCGATCTAGCCAGTCCGGTCTTAATCACACGTTAGCGCACTGTTGAAATTTCCACCTTATGAATCTTGACAAACTTTTCTTATTGTATACAAAGCTATTTTAATCAATCCAAAAAGGATTTGACAGTTAAGACTATCGATATTAACCTACTTAACGCCCAATTTCATAAAACGAATGCAAAATATACTATAGCCTGCTACAGGGCGCTAGAGAAACATATTTAACAAGATCACCTGAGAGTTGATCGCCATCGTCTGATAACTTTGGTTAATACTACCACCCCCTTTTTGCTTGCTGGCAATGTTGGGAAAATGGGATGAAGTTGGGCGTGGGCGTTGGACAGGGGTAAAGCGAACCATCGTCGGCAAGCGCTTGCATAAAGCAGCTTTTCGCAAGATATTGCGGTGGCGAGTCAGATAAAGCTAACAACAATATACGGATATACTTTGGATTGAGTAGAGGAATTAAATGTAAAAAAATATACTTTAAACTTGAGAAATTAGCTATTGTCTCAAATTTGAATAATAAACAATTTTTATAATTGGAAGAAGTAACTTTGAATATTTTATATCTAAGCTTTATAAGCTAGATTGCCAAAGTTTTTAGTAGGGGTGCAAGGAGCGAAGACATACAGCCCTACACCCTAATTAAAAAATGGCTGCCTTGTTTGTTTAATTAGAGCCAAGACTTGCTGGAAAATTCGGAGGTAGAATAACCTTGTCCACTACGTGAACGACACCGTTACTAGCTGGAATGTCTGCCTGAATGACTTTAGCATCGTTCACGGTAACTGTACTGGTGGTAGTATTAACCTTTAGTGTCACAGGACTTCCCTCAACTGTTTTGACTTGTCCGGATGTCAGTTGGCTGGAAGTCACTTGTCCAGGTATAGCATGGTAGCCCAGAAGCTTGACTAATTGTTGTTTGTTTTCTGGTTTGAGAAGATTGTCTACTGTACCTTTTGGTAAAGCCGCAAAAGCAGCATCTGTAGGAGCAAAGACTGTGTAAGGTCCTTGTTCAACCATTTGTTTAGTTAAGTCTGCGGCAAGCAATGCTTTACTTAACGTTGTAAAAGACCCCTGAGTTGATGCTGACTGTGCTAGTTGAGCCAAATTTTTGCTTGCTGTTGGCGTAGTTGGCGTAGTCGGAGTTTGGGCAATTGGAGGAGCAGGTGTAGGAAGATTTGCTGGAGTTGCCGCAGTCTGAGGAGCGGTTGTATTCTCTACAGTAGGTTGACCACAAGCAGGCAAAGCAAGGAGACTACCCGCACTCATAACGCTAAACAATGCTTTTCTTAAAATGCTTTTGCTCGCTTTCATGCTTAATATGTATTGTTAAATTAAATGTTTGACTTTTAACAAAATTTAATAAAGTGAGTGAAATCGTCCCTCAGCCTTAAGACATAGATGGGAAAATCTTTCCAAAATACGTTGATTTTTTAGCAAAATCTTGCAGTCGGCAACACAAATCCAACGTCAATGCTTCAGGCGATAACGAAGCAACATGAAACCGTTGCTGTAGATTTTGCTATCGGTGAGTTCCAGCTCAGTTTCCTTGACGACACCGGAAAACAGCGGAATACCCGATCCGAGCAGTACCGGATTTAACTTCATGATGATCTCGTTGATTTCAGGAAAAAGCGTCGTAGCTAAGTCGCCGCCGCCGCAAAGCCAGATGTCTTTGCCCGTTTGCTTCTTCAATTCCCTAACCAACGCAACAGGATCTCCCAAGACGAGCTCAACATTCTCATCCGGGCTTTCTTTCATAGTGCGCGAAAAGAGATACTGCTTCATGTGCGGGTAAGGATTAGTCACACCAACCTTTAGCCCCACCTCGTACGTCCTTCGTCCCATCAAAACAACATCAAAACACTTGTTCCCGGCACGGACGTCCATTGCGTCACGAAGGTCAGCCGGAAAGGTCTCAGGAAAGGACTCGACCAAATCGGCGAAATCCTCGCCTTCGGTAGCAAAAAAATCAAACGAACCGTCAGAGCGGGCAATAAACCTATCAAAATTAATATGGGAGGGCGAGAACCCCTATGTTTTTAACCAGGGGATGAAGCCCGACCCAAAGGGCTTTAGCCCTGTGTATCTATTTCCCTTTTTGATTTTCAATATACCTTTTAACTACCTCTGTACTCACCTGACCTGTTGATGCGACAAAGTAGGTTGGTGTCCATAGAGCAGGTAGTTTTTTAAGTTCTGGAAATTCCTTTCTCAGGTAATGAGATGCTCTACCTTTAATCCACCTGGCAATGTCGGCAGGAGATTCGTGAGTGGGAGCGTTAATGAAGAAATGCACATGGTCTGGTTGAATTTCAAGTGCAATGAGTTTCCATCCATGTTCTTTTACTACATCAAAGATAATTTCTTGCAACCTCCTAGCTACGTCATTAACTAATACTGGTTTTCTGCGTTTTGGAACTTATTTGGTTGAGTTACCAACTGAAATTGCTTTACCCTTGCCAGAGTTTATAGATTCTGATTGGGTGAAAGAAGTTACGGTTAGACCGTATTATGGTGAGCTTTGGATTGATTGGGTAGTAGACGACGGGAAAGAACCTGTTAAGCACAATCCTAATCTTGACTATTCACAGGCATGGAGTTTTGACCACGGTGGAACAAACTGGCTAACTGGTGTTTCTACTCTAGGTAAGAGCCTAATCATTGATGGCAGAAAACTAAAATCAATGAACCAGGGTTATTGCCGTTTAGTTGCTAAATATAAGCAAGGTAAACCAGAATTTTACTGGGATTCCAACCTGGATAGAATTCAACGCCGTCGTAATAACCAAATGAGAGATGCTATTAATAAAGCTGCTAGGTTTATAATTAATCGTTGCTTAAATGATAGGATTGGCAACTTAGTTATCGGATGGAATGAAGGGCAGAAGAATTGCTCTAATATGAGTCAAGTAAATAATCAGAATTTTGTCCCCATTCCTACTGGGAGATTAATAGAAAGGTTAAAGCATCTTTGCAATGAATATGGAATTGTTCTAACAATTACTGAGGAAGCGCACACCTCAGTTGCGTCCTACTTAGATGGTGATACCCTCTACAAGCATGGTGAAAAACCCGCAGGATGGAAAGCATCAGGTCAAAGAGTAGAACGTGGATTGTACAAGACAGCAAAAGGGTTTTTAATCTCAGCAGATGCTCAGGCAGCAGCTAATATCCTCAAGAAAGTAGCCACACAGCTAGGTGTAAGTCTAGCCAAGGTGGGTAGGGTAGCCTTGGCACTACCACAACGGTACGACCTGTTTACTAGGATGAACAAATCATATCGTGAAAAGACGTTGCGAAGTGTGGCTTTAACCCACTGAGCAACAACCTTTCAGAATCCCCTCTCTTTTAAGGAGGGGAGATGTCAACGACAGTACAAGCTACGTAATATTTGAGTTCACGCATATCGAACGTTCTCTGTTGAACCGAGGAATGACACTGCAAGGAATACTCACCTAAGAGTCATGGTATGCATTGGTTGTAATGTGAAAAAGCACGACTAGGTCATTTTATCTAGCCGTACTCCTAAAATTTTCAATGTTCAATCACTGTGCAACAAAATTTTGCAGCTTCTAGGAGAATCTACACTGGTTATACTAGATATCCAAATCAGTTAAGTTGAGTTTAGAACCGTAGGTTTCAATGAATTCGCGCCGGGGTGCGACGCGATCGCCCATCAAAATCGTGAAAATCCGATCAGCTTCGGCGGCGTCCTCAATTTCCACTTGCTTGAAGGTACGAGTTTCTGGGTTCATCGTGGTTGTCCAGAGTTGTTCTGGCATCATTTCACCCAAACCTTTGAAGCGTTGGATGGTGTAGTTGGCGTTGTCGGGAAACTCAGCGAGGCGTTGTTGCAGTTCGCGATCGCTATAGCAATAGTAATAATTCCGTCCCCGCTCTACTTTAAAGAGTGGCGGACAAGCAATGTAGATATGCCCCTGCTCAATCAGCGCTCTTTGATACCGATAGAAGAAAGTTAACAACAGAGTCCGGATGTGCGCTCCATCTACGTCAGCGTCAGTCATAATGACTATACGGTGATAGCGCAGTTGCGATGCGTCGAACTCCTCGCCCTTAACTCCTAAACCGAGTGCTGTAATGAGCGCCTGAATTTCAGTATTTTTATAGATTTTGGCGTCGTCAGTTTTCTCGATGTTCAGGATTTTACCGCGCAGGGGGAGAATTGCCTGGAATCGGCGATCGCGTCCTTGTTTTGCACTCCCACCCGCTGAGTCCCCTTCGACGATGTAAATTTCCGACTCTTTAGGGTCTCTGGAACTGCAATCTGCCAATTTTCCAGGTAATGGCGAAGATTCCAGCACCGATTTGCGGCGCACTAATTCCCGCGCATGACGGGCGGCTTCTGCAGCTTTGAAGGCTTGGATGGCTTTATCTAAAACGGCATCAGCAACAGCTGGGCGAAATTCCAGGTACTCAGTGAGAACTTCTCCTACCAGAGAATCCACAATTCCCCGCACCTCCGTGTTGCCAAGTTTAGTTTTGGTTTGCCCTTCAAACTCTGGATCTGGCACTTTCACAGAAATGACCCCAGTAAGACCTTCGCGGACGTGTTCGCCACTGAGGTTGGGTTCATTATCTTTGATTTTGTTGCGCTTGCGGGCGATCGCATTCAAGGTACGAGTCAGAACCGCCTTTAAACCTTCTAAGTGCGTACCACCATCCACCGTACGGATATTATTGGCAAAGCCCAACACATTGTCTGTATAAGCATCAGTACACCACTGCAACGCAACTTCCACTTGAACATTGTTGCGTTCTCCATGCACAAAAATAACTTCTTCATGCAATGGCTGCTTATCACTGTTCATGTAGGTAATATATTCTTTAATACCACCTTTGTATTCGTAGGTTTCTACCTTGGGTGTATCACTTTTAAGTAGTTCCAGACGGTTATCAGTAAAAGTAATTCTGACGCCAGCATTCAAATATGCTAATTCGCGTAGGCGACTTGCTAAAGTAGTGTAATCAAATTCTGTAACGGTCGTGAAGATTTGGGAGTCTGGTTTGAAGGTAACAGAAGTTCCAGTACGGTCTTCTTTAGAGGGCTTTGCTGTCAAATCTGTAACGGGAATACCCCGTTCGTATCGCTGAATATGAACCTTTTTATCTCGCCAAACTGTCACTTCTATCCACTCAGACAGGGCGTTGACTACGGAAACACCAACCCCGTGCAATCCCCCTGAAACTTTGTAGCCACCGCTACCAAATTTTCCGCCTGCATGCAGTACGGTTAACACAGTTTCCAATGCTGATTTTCCCGTTTGGGGATGAATATCCGTGGGAATACCCCGACCATCATCTACAACGGTTACAGAACCATCAGTGTTGAGATCCACCTCCACATGGGTGCAGTAACCCGCCAAAGCTTCATCTATCGAGTTGTCCACCACCTCGTAAACTAAATGATGGAGCCCTCGCGGACCAGTGGAACCTATGTACATTCCCGGTCTTTTGCGGACGGGTTCCAGACCTTCCAGAACTTGAATCTGAGCGGCACTGTAACTGCTCGTCATGAAAATTCTCCTGTTACGTGGGGTTAAACTCGCCCAAAGGGGCAAAATATAAAAACACTCCAAAATTCTAACACAAAAGGCTTGATGGCGACTGTAGAGCAATCTGAAGAGAAGTTTATGATGGGGATATACCCAATCAGTTATCAATGATCAGTTGTCAGTTATCACTGTTTACTGTTGACTGTTGAGTGTTCACGCTTACTATTGACTCATGACTAAATTAATTGTGATTTGTGGCGCAACAGCAACAGGTAAATCGGGATTGGCGTTAGATTTGGCGATACGCCTGGGTTCAATAATTCTTAGTGCAGATTCTCGTCAAGTTTACCGCGAGTTTGATATTGGCACCGCTAAGCCTACAGCATCTGAACAAAAGTTAGTACCGCACTATTTAATAGATATCTGCAACCCCACAGACATCATGACGGTTGCAGATTATCAAGAGCAAGCGCAAGCGTTAATTGCTTCCTCTATTACAAAACAAGCAGACAAGAGAAATGCTTCCCTCACTCCCTCCCTCCCTCACTCCCTCACTCCCCCCCTCTTGTTAGTTGGTGGTACTGGTTTATACATACGTTCTGTAACACAGGGAATGAAGATTCCTAGAGTTGCACCACAGAAGGAATTGCGATCGCAACTCGAATCTCTTGACCAAAGGCAATTGTACGCTATGTTGCAACAAGTTGACTTGATTGCAGCACAAAAGATTCATCCCAACGACTCAGTGCGGACTTTAAGAGCATTGGAAGTATTCTATGTCACTGGTTGCCCAATTTCCGAGCAGCAAGGAGAGAATCCGCCGGATTATCCAATTTTGCAAATTGGTTTAGATTGTGATCCTGCTCATCTTGGCGATCGCATTGCACAGCGTACAGAGAAAATGATTGCAGATGGTTTGGTAGCAGAGGTAGAATATCTTTGCCAAAAATATGGTGTTGATTTACCTTTACTCAATACTTTGGGATATCAAGAAATCAAACAATATTTGGCTGGAGATATTTCTTTAGATAAAGCAAAAGAATTAACTGTTTTACACACCCGGCAATTTGCCAAGCGGCAACGCACCTGGTTTAGAGCATATCCTCAGATTAAGTGGTTTGATGCCGAAAATCCTAATTTATTGGAAGAAGTATGGCATGACGTGCATAAATTCATAGATTTTTCATAAATGCTTTCCGTAAATGTGCTAATCTTATCTAAGTAATCTGTTAAAGTACATTAATTCAAATAAAAAAAGTCCTCATGACTCATAAGAGGCATGAGCTATTTTTATTGAAGCAGAAAGAAGTATCGCCTAACTAAAAGAAAAGGTAAGGTATTTATTTAACCAAAAATATGAACGAGAGAGCCACAATATTATTACTGTTTACTTCTTCAATACTGAATATTTTATTTTGTTTGCTTGGTATTTTATTTCTTATTAAAAAAGGTGGTTTTCAATATTTATCTAAAAAAGTTTCTCGTAAAAAATCTGAAAAAGAATATTACCACCCATACTATCTCCATAAAAAAAGTCAGTTTGAATTGCTGCCTAAATCGGATTTAGACATTATTTTTTTAGGAGATAGTTTGACTGAAGAAGGTCAATGGTCAGAGTTATTAGAAAACCCTAATATAAAAAACCGTGGTATTGGCGGTGACACAACAGATTTGGTATTAAATCGCCTAGACACGATATTAGCGTCGCAACCCCAGAAAGTTTTTTTAATGGTAGGTATTAATGATCTGCTTGGTATAGGTAAGGCTGTTAAAACTATAGAACAAATAATACTTGTATACTCTGCTATTTTGACTGAGTTTCAAAACAAAGTTCCGAATACAGAAGTATTTATTCAAAGCGTCTTACCAGTTAATAACAAGACAACTCGTTACTGGCAAGATAACAATAATATACTACAGCTAAATTTACATTTGAAAAATCTAGCGAAAGAGTTTTCTTATCAATATATAGACGTTTATTCTCATTTATCTGATTCGGAGCATAAATTAGATATTTGTTATACAGAGGATGGACTGCATTTAAATGGTCGAGGATATTTAAAGTGGAAAAACGCTGTTGAAAAATATGTGAACGCTCCCTGTACAAACGTTTCAGAAAATATTTCTACCGAAGACGTTTTTACAAAGTGTCAGGGTCAATCCCTATAGCCCGTAGTCTTTCTGCTAGCACTTGAGCACGATGTTCCGCTTGAGAAGCACGCTCATCTCCAGTTGGGACAACAACACGATCTTGATCAGACCAGCGTAACCAAACATCTTCCCTACCTTCAAATTGTCCTTGCCAAAGAGTCAAACCTAACCCAACTTGCTCTAGCCAAGTTTCTGTCGTTTCAAAGTAGCGCCTTCCCCTGAGTTCATAAACCCGTAACACTTGCTCTCCTAATTGGTAAGTAGGGTCATATACGATGTAGTAACTCACTCGCATATGTTCATAAATTCCTAGTTTTTTCCCTAGCTAGGCAGGCGGGAGTCCCCAGACCATAATCTTTGATTTGGTGTGGTGGTGAAAGCCGAGTGAGTTGAGGAGCGTTCCGCTTCATAAAGCATGGACAAATATGCGAGCGCCTTGGTGGTCAGTCGCTGAGATTAGTTAGATTTGGTAACTATGTGATACGAAAACCGCCTCGCCACCGCCTCAAAGAGAAATCTTTCTTGGGTATGAATGGATAAGGCGGTCTTGTTGTCTATTTCAGACCCAACCCTTCATCGGGCTGTTGGAAGCCTACCCTGTAATCTTTGATTCAGGGTAGGAGTATGTCACTTCATCGCCTTCTTTGTTTGAGACAATTTCAATTGCAACTTCTGGAGGCTTGCCAAAACGCCAAACCATATAACAACGGTTTTGCTTCTCCCACCAATTTTCAGGGACTTGGGCATCTAAGCTGAGGAAAACATCGGGTACTATGGGAGGCTTAAGGTCTGTATAATAAATGCCAACATTGGCTGCGGCTAGAAAAGTTTGATTTTGTAAAGAACTGTAAAGAGAGCCAACTAAGAGACGTTGTTGTTTAGCAGAGGCAAAATTATCCACAGGCGTCTCATCTTCAGTGATTAGTTGGTTGGCATCTGGCACATAGTAATCATCATTATTGATGAAAATTTGCTCCACCATAAGTTTATCCACCACTTAAGAGCGCTATATCTAGGTTAGTTGATTGGGGAAGGAGAGCTTATTAGTCTGTCAAGCTGTAAATGCAACTCTTCTCTGGCTTGCCGATTTTTGTTGCAACAACAGCCGTTAACCGCAATCTTTGGGAAGCTATGATAAACACAGTACATGGTAGAGTAAGTAGTTGTCTTGTACAGCTATGGATAAGTTCTATGTAGCAGTAGACCCAGATAATATATAAATTATTAGCACCTACTGTAGCTGCATCTTTATCGGGAGTCAGCAAATCTCTCCCTAGGACAAAACCACCTATGCTTACCCAAGACAAACAACAACGCAACTGGAAACCCATCATCAAGCAATTTGAGGCTGTCGTTGGCAAAAATGGCGTAGTCCAACGCCGCGAAGAACTCATTACATACGAGTGCGATGGTTTAACTAGCTATCGTGAGCGTCCGGCTGTGGTAGTATTGCCAAGAACGACAGAACAAGTCGCGGAGGTAGTGAAGATATGCGATCGCCACTCCATCCCCTTCATCGCACGCGGTTCTGGTACAGGTTTATCTGGTGGGGCGTTACCAGTCGAAAATTGCGTTTTGATTGTCACTTCTTTAATGCGGCAAATACTTAAAGTTGATTTGGAAAATCAGCAAGTTGTTGTGCAGCCAGGAGTGATTAACAGTTGGGTAACACAAACAGTGAGCGGTGCTGGTTTTTACTATGCTCCCGACCCTTCTAGCCAAATTATTTGCTCAATTGGTGGGAATGTCGCGGAAAACTCTGGTGGGGTGCATTGTTTAAAGTACGGTGTCACAACCAACCACGTTTTGGGATTGAAACTCGTCCTTCCTGATGGTTCAATTGTAGATGTGGGGGGACAAATTCCTGAAATGCCTGGTTATGACTTAACAGGTGTATTTGTGGGTTCTGAAGGGACACTAGGAATTGCCACAGAAATTACTTTGCGAATTCTCAAAAGTGCAGAATCAATTTGTGTGCTTTTAGCAGACTTCACAAGCATTGAAGCAGCAGGTGCAAGTGTTTCCGATATCATCAGCGCCGGAATTATTCCTGGTGGTATGGAAATTATGGATAACCTCAGCATCAATGCTGTGGAAGATGTCGTTTGCACGAATTGTTATCCCCGTGATGCGATCGCTATCTTATTAGTAGAAATCGACGGTTTAGCTGTAGAAGTTGCGGAAAATAAACAGCGCATTGCGGAAATTTGTAAAAAGAACGGTGCGCGAAACATCACAATTGCCAATGATGCAGAACAACGCTTAAAAGTGTGGAAAGGACGTAAAGCAGCTTTTGCTGCAGCAGGTCATGTCAGTCCAGATTATTATGTACAAGATGGTGTTATTCCACGCACTCAGTTACCCTACGTACTAGCAGAAATTGAAGCATTAAGTCTGAAATATGGGTACCGCATTGCTAACGTATTTCACGCTGGCGATGGCAATCTTCACCCATTGATTCTGTTTGATAATTCCATTCCTGGTGAATTAGAAAAGGTAGAAGAAGTCGGAGGAGAAATTCTTAAGCTTTGTGTCAAAGTCGGCGGTAGCATTTCTGGAGAACATGGCATAGGTGCAGATAAAAAGTGCTATATGCCGGAAATGTTCACAGAAGCTGATTTAGAAACTATGCAATCGGTACGACAAGCATTTAATCCTAAAGGTTTGGCGAATCCAGGCAAAATTTTTCCAACTCCACGTACTTGTGGTGAAGCAGCAAAAGCTATGGGTGAGATTGCTAAAAAGTTTGAGCAAGTGGAAAGATTTTAGGGATTTCCAACAAATAAATTACGCCCTAAAAGTGGGGTGGGCATCTTGCCCGCCCAGTTAATAGGACGGGCTAGAAGCCCATCCCACAAAAAAAGTTGGATATTTTTTAATTTGGTTAATTTGGAACTCCCTTAGCAAAGCGCAAAGGCGCAAAGTATAGTACCTTTGCGTCTTTGCGCGAAATAATTAGAAAATTTGTCAACAAGTTAAAAGAAAGCTTCTACATTGTGTCGATAGGCGATCAAGGCGTGTCCGCCCCGCTCGTCTTTCAGTGCCGATAAAATAGCATCAGATGCTTCTAATGAAACAATGGTCTTGATTTCAATATTGGTGTTGTAGGCTGCCATATCTCCCAAGCGTCTTCCATGCCCACCCTCACCCTGTACTTGATTAATGGTGTAGCCGCTGACATCATGGCTTTTCAGCAGCTTGACAATACGGTCTTTCAGCACTGTTTCACCAATGATGGTGATCAGGACGGCGGGTTCGACGGGACTAGCTGACTTTGACATGGAGAACTCCACAGAATAGGTTTTGGCTTTTAAAGCTTAAGTTTTTGTCGCGCAGGTCAATGGCTTTACCAAGAATCTGGTTTAACTTGGATTGCTTTAGAAAAGCCGCAAAGCTGTGTAAACAATAGTCTAGTTGCAAAAATATTACAGACTTTTTAAGGTTTTCTGAAATAACTTAACATTCTGTTACTATTATCTCCTGAGTATCTTTGCTTAGTCAAGTAGTAACTGAGTATTTTTGCTTGACTCAGCGATAATTGCTGCTTAACTCTGCCTGGTTTTCTGTTCGACTGCTGTTAGCGTTATCAGCATCGATCGCTTATTTTACCCCTACAATGCACAGTAGGGAGTGAATCAATTAGCTTAAAGAGATAGATGACATAGGTGAAAAACGTCTATCCGGACATTACGATGCAATTATCAAACTGAATAACCCGAAAGGATTCGGATTTGCAGCGTAATACAGCGTTGCACTTGCAACTGCAACAGATAACTCATATCGGAGTAAGACAGATGGATATTCAAGTTGCTACCAAGTATTACATTGCTAACAAGCCAGTACAGCATAAAGTTCTAGGTTTAATGCTGATCGTCGATTTATACCCATCCAGAGTTGGCACTGTGGGTGTGAAACTTCCTAACGGTGTAGTTATGAATTGCGAACTGAAGTTTTTGGATGAACCAGATAAAACAGCTAAAAACCTTTAGGCTTTGGAGGAATCAGCTTTATTCGCACGTTAACTCGTTCCCAGTCTCAGCCTGGGTATGCCTTACTGGGGGCTGCACGTCCCCCTACAAATGAATCAACTCCACTTGCACCAACCCAGACTGCCCTATGTAATTCCTATAGCTAGAATACCAGCAGTGAACTGGATCATCTATGTAGCCACCTTTAACCGGATTATTATGAATATAATCCAACTTCTGTCTAAATATTTCCTCATCCAAAATAACCTGAGGATGGAAACCTTCTTGCCAAAGTTGATAATCTTGAGTTTTCTTGTGTTTTAGTTTGTAGAATTCAAGCTGATTAAGTATATAATTTGCATTTTATATGCGAACCATTGCGGAAATTAATGACAAAATCAGCCGCAAGCAAGCGGTAGTCTTGACCGCTCTTGAATTAAAAGCAAGAGTTGCAGAAGCCGGTGTTACTAAAGTTGCTAAGGAAGTTGATGTCATCACCACTGGCACTTTTGAACCGATGGAGTCTAGCGGTGCAATTATTAATTTAGGACATACTGACCCGCCGATAAAAATCCGCCGTTGCTGGTTAGATGGAGTACCCGCATACTCTGGTTTTGGCGCAGTAGATTTGTACTTGGGTGCAAGTTGTGCGGTGGAAGTGATGGACGGGGAAGAAGTTCGGGAACGCGGTGGCGGTCATGTTATTGAAGATTTGATAGCTGGTAAAGCCGTACACGTACGATCGCTAGGACAAGTTACAGATTGTTATCCCAGAGCAAGTTTTGAAACGACGATTACTCGTGAGACGATAAACCAGTTTTATTTATTCAATCCCCGCAATCTTTATCAAAATTTTATAGTTGGTGTGAATGGGGGCGATCGCCCACTCTACACATACCTCGGTCCTTTACAACCGCGTTTGAGCAATGCTGTTTACTCTAACCCTGGTGCCATCTCCCCCCTACTCAACGACCCAGATCTGCAACTTATTGGAATTGGCACGCGAATTTTCCTAGGCGGCGGTATTGGTTATGTTGCTTGGGAAGGTACGCAGCACTTCCCCTTACAAAAGCGCTTACCCAATCGTACACCTATTGGTCCGGCTGCGACTTTGTCTTTAATTGGTGATGCCAAGCAAATGGATGCTCGTTGGGTGCGTGGGTGTTACTTCAAGAGTTACGGTCCTTCTTTGATGTTGGGAGTGGGTGTACCACTCCCGGTGTTGAACGAAGAAGTCGTTGCAAGATGTGCAGTTCAAGATAAAGATTTGGTAGCCCCGATAGTAGACTTTTCTATTCCCCGGCGCGTCCGTCCTACCTTTGGTTTAGTCAGTTACACCCAACTCAAATCAGGGCGGATCACCATAGAAGGCAGAACTGTGCGCGTTGCACCCCTTGCAAGTGCATTTCTCTCCAAGCAAGTTGCTATGGAGTTGAAACAATGGATTTCATCAGGTGATTTTACCCTAACAGAGCCTGTTGCCCCAATAGAGATGCAGCGGTCTTTTCTTCCACAGGATCGATGGACGGAGTTTTAATAAGAGGACAAGGGAAGGGGGAAGACACGGAGAGCGAAGGAGTGAGGGAGTGAGGGACCAAGAGTTGTTTCCCTCACTCCCTCACTCTTTCCCTGTCTCGCTCCTCTTTCCCCTTATCCCCTACTGTTCCGGTGGCTTAGGACGCTTGACAGGTTTAGGAACGGGTTTTGTAGATACAGGTTTTTGCGCCGCAGAGGAGTCGCCTGTCTTCCGCACTGGGCGTGGAGTTTCGCCATTGCGTTGTCTTGGGGGAAATGGTTTTCTTCCGCTAGGACGACGACCACCGCCCCCTGGTCTTCGTTGTGGTGGTCTGCGCTTTTTGGGTAAATCAGCGATCGCCTCAGCGCTTTCTACAACTAATTCGTCAGCTTCCCGCTTGACTTTCAAGTCCCAAAACTTACTAACTGCTTTAGTTTCAAGCTTACCTTTAATTTTCAACTTGAAATACTTTGGTTTGTCATCTTGTTTGCGGGCAGCTTGCTTAATTTTGACCACCAAGTGTTCACCTTCAAAAGATTGATAAACAACCTCGCCACGAACAGAAAAACCACCATCTGGAACTTCTGATGAGGGTACGAGGGCATTTGATGAACCATTAGCGGCTGTTTGCAAATCTTCTGTAGCTGAATCTTCTTCATCATCAACTGTTTGATGTTTAGCTAAGTTTTCTGGCTCCCAAACTCCTACAATTTGTACGTGCAATTTGTCGTTTTCCTGTCGAGTACGTGGATAAACGACCCACAGATGTTCTTTTTCCAAGTCCAAATGATTTTTAACTAAACTCATAATCCGACCCAAAAGGACGGCATCGAGTTCTGCGCCATCTGAGGTGAACATTGCACCTTGAGTGAATTGTTCGCTGCTGGCAACGTAACGACCTCGTACTAAGCCAATGGCTCGGTACTGCATTGGTTCACTAGGAGGTGGAATCGGTTGCAGCCGATTTACTAAGTTTTCATCATTGGCAGTATTGGCAGTTTCATTTGAGATTACAGGCGAATCTTCTGCTTGAGAAGTTGGGTTCGCTGCATTTACATTCGTAGCTGCATCATTGCTGTTTAAAGCTTCTTTAGAGGCAGCTGAGTTGGACGATTCAGGCGACGGCATCAGGTCGGAAGTCATAAAAACTCCTTGCGGCGGAGACACATCCCATTGTGGGATTTTACAAAGGCAGCTGGAAAGAGCGTTTGTGCGGCGCTTGTAAGTATATTTCCTTTCAAGACAACCTATCTCAACGCTCTGTGGGATACTAAAGACGCGAAATTTCGCATACACGCACTAAATCTGTAATTTAGCGCCTTTACACTAGTTTCGGAAGCATAACATAGCTAAAATTCAGACTATTCCTCCTAAAGTCAACACTTGCATAGATTGCGTACATTGCTTTTTGTTATAAAATTCACAATCAATTCGCGGGATTCCGCAAAGTTTTTAAAATTTTTAACTTTCATGTTTTCTGTAAACGATAATGTCATTAGAGTTTAAGGACGGTTTTGTGTCTAAACCTCGCAATCGCTGGATAGTCAATGTGATTTTGGTGCTGGCACTTCTTGCTTTTGTCGGAGTTTCAATAGTGCCGCTCATTGGAGCGTTTAATGAAACGCAAAGCTCAACCCAACAGTCCGCAAACGCAAGAAGTGGTTCGCCTTCCTCTGATCAAAAATCAAAGCTGGAAGATGCAGCACGGGGTTATGAACAGGTTTTGCAGCGGGAAAGCGACAACCAAACGGCGCTGCGAGGCTTGCTTGAGACTCGTTTACAGTTACTTAGCTTAGGTGTCGGTGAGATCAAGAGCATTATTGAACCTTTAGAAAAGTTAGCAAAGCTGAATCCAGAACAAACAAGATACGCAGTGCTGCTGGCTCAAGCTAAGCAGCAAATTGGCGACAAGGAAGGAGCTGCTCAAGCTTACCGTTCTGTTCTGCAAAGTAAACCTGGCAATCTTGAAGCTTTACAAGGAATGGTAGCTCTCCTCCTGTCTCAAGGTCGCCCCGAAGCAGCTGTTGGTTTGCTGCAAGATACTCTCAATACTGCAACCCAAGCAAATAAAAATCAGCTTGGAAGTGTGGATACAGTCGCTGTACAAGTGCTCTTGGGCAACGTACACGCCTCCCAAAAACGGTATCCTCAAGCTCTTACTGTCTATGACGAGGCAATCAAGAACGATCCACAGGATTTTCGTCCCGCTTTAGCCAAGGCGATGCTCTTCAAACAACAGGGCAAAACTGACGAAGCAAAAACTTTGTTTACCAAAGCTGCGGCTTTAGCACCAACTCAGTACAGAGACGAAATTAATAAGCAAGCAAGTGAATCCCCCTCTCCTACTCCAACAACAACGCCGAGTAGCACTCCGTAAAAAGATGAGGGAGATGAGGGGGATGAGGGGAGTGAGGGGGATGAGGGAGATGAGGGGGATGAGGGGGATGAGGGAGGGAGGGAGTGAGGGAGTGACTTCTAATTTTGAATTTTGAATGAGCGAATTTTGAATTGATTTGTCCTCCCCACATACCAATTTGAAAAAAGAATGCGACAGATACACACTCCCAAACCCAAGTTATATCTGGCTTTTTGAATGAGCGAATTTTGAATGAGCGAATTTTGAATTGGTATTGCGTCACGCTCCCTCGATAGCGGCTACGACACCAAACAAAAGAAACAAAAATCCACCTATGAAGGTGAGTTTCCGCTCAGAAATTCGCCCTGCTAGCATTCTGCCACCAATAACAGCAATGGCAGCACAAATGGCGTGTCCTAAAATTGCACCGGTTGTTACTCCAATGGCGTTATTTCCTGCGGCTAAAGCAATTGTGGCAATTTGTGTGCGATCGCCCCACTCCGCCATAAATGTCAAGACAAAGGCTTCTGTTAAAATTGCTAAAGCATTTTTCTTTTTCGGCAGTTGCATATCTGCCTGTTTCACTGCAGCTTCTGCCTCTTCTACAACTTCCTTATCACAGCTAAAAGCAGGCATTCGACTTGCATCATAAAGCAGCTTAATTCCAAACCCAAGAAATAAAGCTATCTCAGCATGATGAATATAAACTTTTGGAAGTATAGAAACTGCTTGTCCTACGACAACAGAAAGAATTGTCATTGCAGCTAAAGCCGCTGTCACACCTGCAAAGACGAGCCGCCGCGAGTGATGCATCGCTAAAATCACGGCGATAAAAAATGTTTTATCACCTAGCTCGGAAACCGTAATTAATAACAAACCCGCAGTAAAAGCTGTTAACACTCTCTCAAGCTCCTTTAGGAATTTTTTACCTTGGTGAGCTTGATGTGAGCGATGAGACTCCACCAAGCTCACACTTTTTTGTGTGAACTTAGTGAAGGTCTCACTTCCAAGAATTTATCTGCTCTCAACAGTCAGTCTTTGAGTACTTCTCGTATTCTCAAAGCTGAGAGCCTTACATTTCTCGTCACCTGAACCAGGCTTATTGCCAGTATGTTGACTCAGGTGTACTGGCTAATATTATTGCCAGCAGCTACTCCCCTTCGTTTCATAAGTAATTATACATCTATCCACAGTTTGAGTAAAGCAGTAGGGATCAGGGATCAGGGATTAGGGATAGTCAACAGTGAACAGTACCAGCCGCAAGTACCAGCCGCAGTGGTAACTCGAAACTGCGCTGGTACATGATAACTGATAACTGATAACTGTCCCCAATCCCCAATCCCCCATTCAATACTTCCGTTCTTGTGGCTTAAACATCGTAATCGCCACTGGACGGTATTGAAGATCAATTCCTGCTGGCGAATAATAAGCCATTGTGTGCTTCAAGAAGTTGGTATCATCCCGTTCGGGGTAATCTTCGCGGAAGTGAGCGCCGCGACTTTCCTGACGATTTAAGGCGGATTCTAGAATCATCCGCCCTACTACCATCAGGCTGCGCAATTCCAAAGCTTCCACAATTTCTGTATTCCAGCAACTGCCCTTATCATCTAAGTATATTTGTAAATACTTTTGTTGTAATTCTTCTATTTTATGCAGACCTTCACGCATGAGTTCTTGTGTACGGAACACGCCGCAGTACTGAGTCATGTCATCTTGGAAGGCTTGGCGGACTTCGTTAATCCGGAGCTTTCCAGGCTGTTCTAGCAAAACCTGAATTTGTTGCTGAGCTTCGGTGATGTAGCGTTGCTCATCCAGGGTTGGCAACTTGCGTTTTTGCACATATTGTGCTATAGTAGATCCGGTTCTTCGTCCATAAACCACACATTCCAACAAGGAATTACTGCCGAGGCGATTTGCGCCATGTACGGAAACACAAGCAGTTTCCCCAGCGGCAAAGAAGGCATCAACCAGACCATCACCACTACTGCGGACTTGACCATCGGTATTGACTGGGATACCACCCATGCAATAGTGGATGGTGGGGCGTACTGGCATAGGTTGAGTCACTGCGTCAACACCCACTAAGCGATGTGCTTCCTCCCAACAGAAGGGGACGCGGCTCATAATTTTTTCTTTACCCATATGCCGCAGGTCGAGATAAACAAACGGACCACCAGCACTACCATCGGGATGAACACCGCGACCTGCACGAATTTCGTAGGCGATCGCCCGTGAAGTAATATCACGCGGAGCAAGTTCCATGCGGCTGGGAGCGTATCTTGCCATAAAGCGTTCTCCCTCAGAGTTGATCAGATACGCCCCTTCTCCGCGCACTGCTTCTGAAATCAGCACCCCTACCGGATACAGTCCTGTGGGATGAAATTGCACAAATTCCATGTCTTCTAAAGGCAACCCAGCCAAGGCAGTCATTGCCAGACCATCACCAGTGGAAGCATAATCATTAGACGTGGTGTTGTAAACACGACCATAGCCACCAGTCGCAAACATCACCGCCTTAGCCCGCATTACTTCAATATGCCCATCCAAAATGTGGTACATCACCAAACCTTTCGCCTGACCCTCTTCCAGAATCAGGCGCATGACGTACCACTCTTGATAAATTTGCACACCATATCGCCGCAAATTACTCACCAATTCGTGTAAAATGGCGTGACCAGTCTTATCAGCGGCGTAGCAAGTGCGGTTGTGAGAATGTCCGCCAAAAGCACGTTGAGCAATGCGACCATCAGGTAAACGGGAGAACAAAACGCCCATGTGTTCTAAGTCAATCACCACATCTGGCGCTTCACGCGTAAGAATTTCGACTGCATCTTGATCCGCCAAATAATCGGAACCCTTGACAGTGTCGAAAGCATGAGCTTCCCAAGTGTCACTAGAATCAACATTTTTCAGAGATGCAGCCATCCCACCTTGCGCCGCAACCGAATGGGAACGAATCGGGTGGGTTTTGGCAACCACAGCCACATTCAAACTGGGGTCAGTGCGGGCAATTTCTACTGCAGCCCGACACCCAGCCAACCCACCCCCGACAATAATCACATCATGTTCAAGCATAACTAGCCCCCGACTATAAAAAAGTTATAGCTGTTCTATTGTAAAGACGCGATAGATTCTATCTCTAAAAAAAAATTCCCCGCCAACAGACAGGGATGTTGTTTCAATTGTGGATTTTGGAGTAGGGAGTTGTTAGTTGTACAGACGCGCCATGGCGCGTCTGTACATTTGTTAGTTATCAAAAGCGCCGTAATACCCCTTCCTCAACGTAGATTACAGAATCCCCATCCTCAGCCGTCAGGCAGGGTGGGGAGTGTCAATAGTTATTCTTTACCACTAACTATTAACCACTAACCAATAACCAGTCCTCAATCTAAAATCCATTCAGCTAGTCGCTTGTACAGGTTGTTGTTGGGAAATATTGCCAGGTATTGGTTCCATTTTTGTCCCTGCTTCTACGGGGGACACCTCAATGTGATTTAGCAAGGTGGTTACGAAGGCAAAAAGCAAGAAAGGCAACGATAGTAGAACTACAAGTCCGACAGTGGCTAAAGCATAAACCGGTCGTCTAGCACCCATCAGCGCCAAAGCTGACGCCAAACTTATCGTAATGGTAATCAACCAAATAATGATTTGACCGTAGATATCCCCGAAGGTAAGGGTACAGACAAACCGATACTTTTGAATGTTATTCGTCATAATTTGCCTCTAGCATCTCCTTTGGTTCTACCTTAGAACCATGTTTGGATATCCGACGATTTTTAAATATTTTTGAAACAATTGTAATATCACTTCACAATTGTCTAACATTTTTTCTCTAGGAACCAGGCAATTTTACCTATAATACATCAATTATTAAATATAGCAATCCGCGCAGGATTTATGAAAAATCTTAAGTATTGTAGGGTGGGCAGTGCTTACCATATTTTGCCGACTACATCCGGGTTTTGCGTTCGCACTGCCCACCTTACGTGTCCTTCAAAAATCTGCGGAGGAGTCCTATTATATACAATTATTAAATAGTTATAATAGAACGAAAACTCATCAAATGAATAATATTATTTTAATTATGAATGAAGGCAATTGTTTAAAAATTGCCATAGGTTGCCATAAATAGAGTTGCACCTTACACAGACACGGTTTGAATGAAAATTATCTAATTGTCAGGTAGGCGGTGCCCTTGGGAGTTGCGCTCGGTGCGATTGGCTTTGCCACTGCCCCTTGGGCAATCGCTCAGTTCTAGCTGTTTAATTTTCATCCGCAAATCAAAATCCTCACTACTAACAATTGTTTCTAAGTTAGCGATTCTTTGCTCTAACAGTTCTACTTTCTGCTGAGGCAAAGAGCTACTTTTTGATTTTTTGTCATCAGAACGCCACACAGCAGCTGTACCCACTGCTGCGCCTGTCAGAGTCGCTAAAGGTAGAATTGGACCACTTCTCGTCACCACTGAAAGCGGAATACAAATTGCTAGCATTCCCACAGCAATACCCCAAATTCTTGAGGTAGCAGCAACTCGTACATCTTGATGTTCTTCCAGGTCTTTTTTTAATTTTTTACCCATAAGTTTATTTGAGCGCCATTATCTAATACCTTGGCATGAACTTCTACAAAAGTGCTTCCTACTATTGGATTAAGTATATCTGCTTATAATAAAATAATTAAGTAAGATTGCTGTATATTGATGAGTTGTTACACGATTGTTACTTAAAAACATATCTATGACAACGACATCCTATATTTTTGTAGCTGGGGCAAGTCGCGGCGTTGGTTTAGAAATTGCCAAGTGTTTGATCCAACAACAGCTAAAGGTAAAAGCACTTCTTAGAACAGAAGCAGCTCGTGCAGAACTAGAAGCAATGGGCATTAAGGTAGTTCTGGGAGACGCCTTAAATGTGGACGATGTAGAACGTGCCATACTGACAAATGAACCGATTTATGCAGTTATAAGTACAATTGGTGGTTTACCCAAAGACGGTGAAAGAGCAGATTATATAGGTAATAAAAATCTTATTGATGCAGCAGTCAAAGCAGGAGTGCAAAAATTTATTCTTGTTTCTTCTATTGGTAGTGGAAACAGTGTTGTTGCTTTACCTCCCCAAGTTTTGCAAACATTAGGACCCGTTTTAGTAGAAAAGGAAAAAGCTGAAAATCACTTGATTGAAAGTGGGCTGACTTACACCATCATCCGTCCTGGTGGACTTGTGTCGGAACCCGCAACTGGAAATGGAGTTTTAACCGAAGAACCACGCATTTCTGGTAGCATCCATCGTGCAGATGTTGCTCAGTTAGTTTGTCGATGTTTGAATTCTGATCGCGCCAACAATAAAGTTTTCTCAGCGGTAGATCGAAATATGCTGTTTGGGCAACCTAAGTTTGAGGAATTTACCTTGGATTAGTTATTAGTCATGAGTTTATAGCCTAAGGTCGGTGAGATTATAGGTCAATACGCTTCAGTTAAGGTTGATGTGTAAAAAATCACGTGTGTAGAGACGCGCCATCCGAGAGTTCAACATTGTGTTCCTGATAAGGGTTTTGGTCTTATCTGAACCGTATTGGTTTATAGCCTAAGGTCGGTGAGTTTACAGGTGAAATTTAGAATGAAAATTTCACCTAGCCGACTGTGACTTTAGCCGCTTGAGTCTCTCGTTCTTTAAGGCGGCGAGGGGGTCGCTTACAGACGTAATTGCTTGGGGGCGGAATTGTAGTGAAGGGTTTTGCAACACTTTCAAAGCTTTTTCCAAGTCTGTGACAACTGTGTCCAATTCTTTTGTAGATACCTGATTAAGATTTTCCTGCAAACTTAAACTGATATCACCCAAAGCATACGCTGCACTGTAGCGAACTGTTTCATCTGTATCTTGCAAACGAGCAACTAAAGCAGGTACTGCAGGTACTGCTGCTTTCCCAATACTACCTAAAGCAGAGCCAGCATTCTGGCGCATCCAAGGATCTTCATCTTGTAACTTTTTGATTAAAGCAGGTACAGCAGATGCAGCGTCTTTTCCCATAGCGCGTAAAGCATGGGCTGCACTGTAGCGTTCCCATTTCTTCTCGCTGTCTAAAGCAGCGATATAGTGAGGAACGTAGGCTTGTTTGCCAATTTTCCCGATCGCTTGGACTGCATGAGAACGAACGGTAGGATCTTTGTCATCTATTGCTCGTACTAGGGGGACTGCAGCTTGGGCGGCTGCTGGTCCAATTTTACCGAGAATGATTGCAGCACTAGCACGCACTTGGGCATCGCTATCCTGCAAAGCTGTAATTAACGCGGGGACGGCTGGTTTACCCACAGTTGCTAAATAATCTATTGCAGCAGAACGCTGTTGAGGGTTCTTTAACTGTTGAATATAAGAACTAATTTGTGTCTCAGTCTGTGGTTGTGCGCAAGCGGTGTTTATAACTAGTAAAGGTGATGAAAAACAGACTAAAGCGATCGCTATTTGGGATGCAATGACATTGAAGCGCAGTTTCTGGGTATATCTAGTCACAGGCATGATTCTAGAAATTTATTGAGAAAATCTTATAGATATATCAACTTCAAACTCGCGATATAAGAATTGTGCATCTCGTCTCAATTCTTTGAGCGCAAAATCTAAAGTATAAAGGATTTTTAACCCATAGCGTTGTTTTTTGTCTAGATACAGCAATCCTAGACACGGCGTACACATTATGCTTTTCAGATAAACCACCAAGCCAGCCCTCAAGCGATCGCCTAAGGTGGGTGAGTTCATAAGTAAAATCTCGCAATTCTCGCTTTACCCCACCCCGGTTTTGTCTTGCGCCAAAACCTCCCCTCCCCTTAGCAAGGGGAGGGGACGTGAAGCGTAGCTTTACGGGGGTGGGGTAAATCAACGTGGAATCAAGGCTTAAACGTGATTGTTTACACGTATGGCATTTGGTCTGCCCGGATATAGGACGGGCAAGATGCCCATCCCACAAGAATCTAGAACTGTATGCTATTCAAATAATATGTTCTTCACCCAGAATATGCTGAATATAAAGGTATATCCTTTTACTTATTTGAACACCCAGCAGGAGTAGACCCCAAACCATTGGCATTGGATGCATGGGAGATGAGGGTAACATTCCCCTTGCCGTCGAACACCCAACCTGTAGCAGGCACAATTTTCACAACGTTACTCTTAGATGGTGGTTTAGCAGCGCTTCCTTGTGAACGTTGTTGCTGTGTTGTAATAGCTGACAATCGAGTGTCTAACCAGACGACATCAGTGCTGAGGGGTTCGTAGGGGCTGGGAGGCAAACCACCGCGTCCGGTGATCGTAAATTTGTTTTTTTCTATGTCAGAATCTGTGCGAGCAATGGCAGCACAGCCAATGTCTGCTATTAGGTTTGATGTATCTGGTAACACTGTGGGGAGTTCGACTAATCCCAGGCTTTGGTCAGCATCCGGTGTATTGATAATGACCTGACCGCTAAAAGTTGGGTTGGTTAGGGAAATTGCTGTGATGTCGTTAGTTTGTAACCGTTCAGGTTTAAGTAGTTCTGGGTCGTTAGTTCCCAACTCGCGCACCAAGTCTTCTCGACTACGCTGAGTGAAGTTAAAAATGCCTAATGAGTTGATATCGATTGTACCACCTTTGCCTCTGTAAGCATTGGCGGTAATGTCGCTGTTTTCATTTGGAGCGCTGACAATAAAGCCCGACGGAGCATTGATAGTGATGTTACCGCCATCACCTCCCTGCTGTGCAGTACCTGCAGTAGCAGAGATGAGACTACCACGGCGTAGCAGCAGTAAGTCTCCGACTCGCAGGTTGATATTGCCGCCATTACCTGATGCAGAATCAGCGATGAACCTTGCGGAGTTATCCAACTGAACTTTAGGTGAGGTTACTTCAATATCTCCTGCACTTCCTGAACCTTGAGAACGTACAAACAAGCCACTGGCACCATTCTCAATATTTCTTGTAAAACCAAATTTGGCAATTCGCTCATTGAAAGTCGCATCACTGCCATAGACGATTACCTGGTCGGTAGCGTTAACCGTAATCTTACCTGCATTTCCCCTGCCAGAGGAGGTGGCGAGAAACTGTCCCCCATTGATAGCTTCAACCCGGTTCGCAGTCACTTTAATATTGCCACCATTGCCATCATTAGAGGTTGCGGTATTCAAAACTGCACCATCTGACACGGTAAAGGTGCGGGTGTTGATAATCAGATCCCCTCCTCTACCTGAGGAGCCGGTTCCTGTAGATAATTGACTGGAATATCCATAAGTGGAATTCGTTCCAGAAATCCTGACAGCATCAGTAGCATTAATTTGAATTGTGCCTGCATTCCCTTGTCCTGCGGTGTTGGCAGATATGACAGCACCATCAATTAAAGAGAACGAGCCAGCAGTAATATTGATGTTACCCCCATTGCCAACTCCCCCCGATGACAAGCTGACAATGGCGCTGGGGAATTCGTTCACCCCGGCAATCGTCACCCCACCTGTGACATCAATGTTGACATTCCCCGCATCTCCCTGTCCTGCTAACTGGTCAGGATTTACAAAAATTGCGCTTTGTAGTTGAGCGCCATCTGTGACGGACAGTGTTGCTGCACTGATGTTGATGTCGCCTCCTTTGCCCACACCACTTGGGAACACACCGCTAGTAATGAAGGTATTTCTACCTGTTATCGAAATAGAATCCTTTGCTTGCAGGAACACACTGCCTGCATCCCCTTGTCCGTTGGTACGAGTTATTAGTTGAGCATCATTTAAAGACAAGGAACCAGAGGTGATATTAATATTCCCCCCTTTGCCCACACCCCCATATGCCACATTGCTGAAGATGGTGCTCCTATTGGCAAGAGAAACAGAATCCTTTGCTTGCACGAACACACTGCCTGCATTCCCTTGTCCATAGGTGCTGGTATCGAGTTGAGCACCATCAGTTAAGGAAAGTGAGCCTGCTTGTACGAATACACTGCCTGCATCCCCTTGTCCAAAGATGCTGGTATCGACTAGAGCATCATTAGTTAAGGAAAGTGAGCCAGTGGTGAGAATAATGTTCCCCCCATTGCCATTTGCGCCTTCATAGGCTCCAGTGAATATCCCCGTTGGATAAGTGGCTCCTAAACCATCGAGTTGAATTGATTCAGAACCCGTGACTTCCAAGGTTCCTCCTGACTGAAACTCCAAACCTAAAGTACTCGCTTCAATCTGAGACCCTTGTTTGAGGGTGATTCGTCTGCCTTGTACACGAACATTTCCACCCCCGATTCCACTTGCATCTACAATTGCTTGTTGTGAAAGTTGAATATCTCGAAAATTTTGCACACCGCGATAATCCAAACTCCACCCGTTCGCAACCGGCACGAGACCCACCAAACTCTCTGACCCCACACTGCCCAATTCAATCCGCCCGCCTGTACTCTTTAGCGTTCCACCCAAGAATTCTAAATCACCACCAACCAATCCCAGGGTTTGATTGGCTCCTAACCGCAGCGCATTTGCTGTATCAATCAAATCAGTTGTTAACCTTGTCCCTTGACCATCCCCCTGTACTTGAATTTTTCCTGGATTCGCCCCAAATTGCAGACCCAATGGAACACTTATAGTCAGCAATGGTGTTGTTTGGGTACCGTCTGTCCTAAACTCTGTGCCATCAGCAAATTTCAGACTACTAGCGGTACTTGCAAAGAAAGAGCCGCCAATATCCAACCGCGCATTTGGTCCAAAGACAATTCCATTGGGATTAATCAAAAACAGGTTAGCTGTACCATTAGCGCGGATGAAACCATCAATGGTAGAGATTGACCCACCAGTCACGCGACTAATGATATTTTGAATATCTACAGCATTGTTAAAGAAAGCTCCTTCAGGTTGGCGAACAGAAAACTTTTGGAAGCTGTGGAATAGATTGGTTCCTGCTTGCGTTCCACCAGTGATATTGATGGTGTTACCATTGATGTTAACGATGGAATTATTGGGGAGAGTGGCATCCGGTGTAATTTGAGCCTGAACACAATTTGGACTCAAAGTATATGCACCACCAATGGCAATTCCTAATAACCAGCCCCAACGAGTAGTCATGGCAGACATTGCACCCCTCCAGATAGCAAGAGTTACTCAGTGTCTAGGAAACCAAAATTATCAAAAATCAAAATTATTGGTTTGATTTTTATTGTCAACTGCTCTATGCCTAAAATTACCTAAAATTAATAAAATTTTGTAGTAAGCGCTTAAGCGCTCACTACGAGATGCAATTACATTGAGATAAAAAATGTGACGATTTTGTTCAATCTTGTACCTTACTTTTCACGGGTTCGGTCGAACCTCGCTTCCATTCCTCTCTCCTGCAAGGAGAGAGGCTTTGACCTTACCCCCTTCCAGCTACAAACATTATTCCTTTTCCCTCTCCTTTTAGGAGAGGGCTAGGGAGAGGTGGGAAGGGGGCTGGGGGGTTAGGTTTCGCGTTGGTTTTTACACATGACGTGAAAAGTCAGAATCTTGTACTTGTCTGGCATAATTAGCCTTTGTATCGCCAAGTACTTTTGCTAATAGCTCACTCGCCAGAAATTTGGCAAAACACAGTCCTTTTGCGCGGTCCATCTAACTCAAAAAACAACACAGATTGATAAGTTCCCAAACCTAATTTTCCATCCACAATAGGAATGACTTCACTTGTACTTAAAGTCATAGCCATTAAGTGAGAATGAGCATTCATTGGTTCATCTGGTGGAATGTTTTCTCTTAAGTGCAGGTCATTGTGTAAATAGCGGTCTGATTCCGGTGCCAATTTTTGCAAATAAACTTTGATATCTTCTAACAATCTTTCTTCATATTCATTGATAGCTAATGCTGTAGTTGTATGGCGAGAAAAAATTAAAACTTGACCATTGATAATTGAGGTTAACGCTATCAAGTCTTGGATTTGGGGTGTGAGATTATGAATATTAATTTTTGGTTGTCTTTCGATTTCAATTAAGTTATTAATGATTGGCATATTGTCAATATTGTGTTGTTTATTTAGAAAGTTGTAGAGTGGGTATTTGAAAAGGTTCAGATTCCCGACTTCTTCAAGAAGTCGGGAATCTTGTTGTTGACAAATATTTAGGATTGCTATAGTTTCAAGTTCATGCGTTACACTGCCTTAACCCACCTTATACTAAGTTGCAGATCAAAACCTCACCCCTAACCCCTCTCCTTGCAAAGGAGAGGGGAAATAAAGCGCAGCTTTATTGGGGTAAGGTGTAATATCATGTTCGGCTAATTAGTTATAATTCAATACGGTTCAGATAAGACGAAAACCCTTAGTAGAACCACATTGTAGAGACGCGCCATGGCGCGTCTCTACAGAGAACGCGAATGCCACTAAAATCCTTAACTGAACCCTATTGAGTTATAATTCCCACGTTGACTGAACCCCACCCCTTAATCCCCTCCCCTTGCTAAGGGGAGGGGAGCCTAAGCGCAGCTTTGGCGGGGTGGGGTTCTTGAGGAATGATAAGTAATCAACCGAACCTGGTATAAGTCATGAACGCAACTTGGTATTAGAAATTATCCCTTGCAAACCGCGCACTAATCGCTCAATTCCTTCTTGTGCTGTCTCTTTTTGTAGCGCACCATAAGCGACGCGCAGATAGCATCCGTCATCCATGCCAAAAGTCGTCCCTGGAATGACGGCTACTCTATATTCGCGGATGAGTCGTTCGACTAGCTCAAAGGCGTTCATTGTAGTATGAACTTTCAGGAAAAAATAGAAAGCGCCATCAGCAGGGGCAATGGTACATAAGTCTTGTAAGCTGTTGAGATTAAGTACGACTTGCCTAACTTGGGCGATCGCCCCAATATGATTCTTCAAATAGTCCTCTTTTGCTTGCAACGCTCCCAAAGCTGCATACTGAGAAATCACAGGCGGACAAATCAGAATTGTATCTTGAACTTTTTTGACAGCGACAAGCAGGTGTTTGGGAATCACCATGTAGCCAATACGCCAGCTAGCAAAACCATAAGCTTTGGAAAGGCTAAACAGGGAAATAGTATACTCGTTACTTCCAGCGAATGCACCCGGAGAAATGTGTTTCACCCCGTCATAGGTAAAGTATTCATAAGCTTCATCGCTGATGTGGTAGATACCGCGATCGCGACAAATTTGATTTACTTGGCGCAACGCCTCTTGTGAATACACAGCCCCAGTAGGATTATTCGGGGAAATCGTCACCACTGCTCGTGTTTTTGGAGTGATAGCACAGGCGATCGCCTCTGGACGTAGCTGGTAATTTTCATCACATTTCACCAACACCGGATAGCAACCCGCCATTGTAATTGCCATTTCATGGTTGAAATAGTAAGGCGTATTAAGAATAACTTCATCCCCCACCGAAGTGATAGCGAGAATAGCGTTCATAAACGCCATATTGCTACCTGCGGTAACGACGATACAGTTTTCCTCATCAATTTCAATACCGTTGAAGGCTTGCAATTTTGCTGCTAGTGCAGTTCGTAATAAAGGAATTCCCTCAACATCTTTGTATAAATTATGAGTTGGTTCGGCAAGGAATTTCGGTAAAAATTCTATAGCTTCGGGCGGTGGACTATAGGAAACAACGCCTTGTCCAAGAGAAATGGTTCCGGGACAGCTTTTAATCAGTTCCCCAACAACAGGAATAATAGGCGACTGTACCGCCGTCATGCGAGAGATGAGAGATTCCATGCAATGTCACATTTAAGCTAAATTCAATTTTCTCTCAAAAGTTCATCTCATAGAAACTCATGCCAGTTAGAGCAGCCTAGAATGCAATATATAGCCGTTCTCATTTCGATGCAGTACGATTTCTTCCCCTCCCCGAAGCGCGAGGAGACAAAATACCTGACTTTTCACGTCATGTGGAAAAACCAACGTGAAACCTAACCCCCTAGCCCCCTTCCCTATAAGGGAAGGGGGAAAATTAAAAGCCTCTCTTCTACAAGGAGAGAGGAATGGAAGCGAGGTTTTCGGTGATACCGTGAAAAGTCAGGACAAAATACTCCCCCTCTCTGCTTGCGGAGAGGGGGCTGGGGGGTGAGGTTCCAATTCTCCCCCTCTCTGCTTGCGGAGAGGGGGCTGGGAGGTGAGGTTCCGTGTATTGCAACCAAAAGAGAAAAGCTACATATGATTGTTTCTTAACTCTTCACTTCTGATGAACACTATTACCCTCAACCTCAAACCTGTAATTGAACTAACCGACGAGCAATTTTATCAACTTTGTCGGAAGAATCCTGATATAAAATTTGAACGAAATGCTAAGGGAGAACTTCTTATCATGTCCCCAACCGGAGGAGAAACAGGAAACCACAACTCAGAAATTAATGCTGATTTTGTTATTTGGAATCGTCAAACTAAGCTAGGTAAAGTCTTTGATTCTTCAACTGGCTTTAAACTCCCTAATGGCGCTGATCGTTCTCCAGATGTCGCGTGGATAAAACAAGAAAGATGGGATACTCTCACACCCGAACAAAAAGAGAAATTTCCCCCAATCGCCCCAGATTTTGTTTTAGAGTTAATGTCACCTTATGATGATTTACAAAAAGTACAAGAAAAAATGCAAGAATACATGGAAAATCAAGTAAAACTCGGCTGGTTAATTGATAGAAAAACCCGTAGAGTAGAAATATATCGCTTGGGGAAAGAGGTAGAAGTTTTGGAATCACCAACAGAATTATCCGGGGAAGATGTTTTACCTGGTTTTATCCTCAATTTGCAAACTGTCTTTTAAAATTAGTAAGAATAAAAACTCAACATCAAGCCTCTTATACCAATTTTCCATAAAGATGCTCTTAAAAAATGAGGCGGAGCCTCCCTAACTCGTTCCCAGGCTCAGCCTGGGAACAAGAAGTTGGATGCTCTGCATCCTTAAAATCCAGAGGTTTTATAGACTGAGGGAAGATTAAGTGCAAGTTTACAAAGAATTGGTATTACAAAAGTCAAGAGTAATGAAAATTAAACCACAGATGTAGGCGTAAGCCGTGCCGTAGGCTACACAGATGCACACAGATGATTTATCTGTGTTAATCAGTGTTCATCTGTGGTTCTAAATATTCTTATGTTCTTTTTACAAAAAGTCTAATAAGTACGGGTGCAATGTATACACCCCTGTACTCAGCAGTTTTTACGCCGATAATGGCGGTGGAAATTTTATATCAGAATTGAATTGCTCAATATTTCCTGAACGATGAATCGGCAAAACATATTCTAGATTTTCATGGGGACGGGGAATAATGTGATGAGAAAGCACCTCACCACCATTCACTCGCGGTATCGCCTCCAATCCTGCGGCTACAGCAACATTAACTTCACCCACTACCCCCCGAATCAGCACAGTAATTCGCCCTAAATCAGTATTTTCATACCCGACAAGGGTAATGCGAGCAGCTTTACACATAGCGTCCCCTGCTTCTACTGCTGTGGGAACACCATAAACTTCAATCATTCCAAGTGCCAATGTCATGCTTGCCCACTCTAAACACTTGCTACAGCTTTTGGAGAGTTTATACGATTCCGTTTTCCTGTGATGATTATCTTAACTCTACCACTAGGAGCAACAGTGATTCCTCGCCGTTGAGGTTGTTCAGGTTAATTGGCAAAACTTATCTCAGACGAATATGTTGACATAATTTGTGTTTTATGTATTATTTTGATTGAAAAGGCTTAATCCAGCCAAGTTGCATGGCTGTATCCAGGAAAAATGCTGCCAATGCAAACCACAAAATACTCTCGACTCCCAGAACCACAAAAGGCAAAACACTTTTAGAATCGGACAACCCAACTTCCACCTGCGTCAAACCTCGCACTAAGCCAAATGCTAAGACTCCCCCGGCTTTGAGTTGAGGATTTTTATCTGAACGGATGATATAGCGGTAGGTAACACCAAAGAGCAAACCACAGAAACAAACAATTCCAGCACTTACTAACCATTGCAAATTGAACGAACCCGTGGCTAGACTCGCCAATTGGTCAAAATTTGTTGCTAGCACGAGATTATTTACCAAAGTAGTCAGAAAAAAGGCTACTGTCAGGCATAAACCCGCTAAGAACCCAGCTTTGAGGGATTCAATGCGTTCTGCCATGAGTTGATGATCAAAAATCTTGTTCACATCCAAACTTCAGTTCAAAGCGTGGTTCTAGTATTATTAATATTAGAGACGTTTGCTAAATAAGTTTAAAACTATCACTATGGACATTTTGACACTGGGTTGGGTTTCTTTACTGGTTGTTTTCACTTGGTCAATTTCAATGGTAGTTTGGGGTCGCAACGGACTCTAAGAAAATCGTGGAAAGTCCATTCCTGAGTATTTTAGTTTTAGTTGCTGCAGTGCTGCTTGTCGGAGTCACAGGAGGGGTTGGTTATTTGACGCTTGCAGATTGGCGCGATCGCCGTCTGCGAGAACAAGAAAAACGCGAAACACGAAGCACCACTCCTAAGAACACTGCTCCTAAGAAGAGTGATTCTAAGAACACTGCTAAGAAGCGCAAATAATTGCTTTTTTATCTCGCGCAAAGACGCGGAGGCGCAAAGTTTAACGCGCGTCTTTGTGTCTTTGTGCTTCGTTTCTCTGCCACATGGAAAAAGTGCAGAGAGTGTTTGTAGTACAATTGTTTTGTAAGACTACAAGGTAAGACTGATAGTCAAAATCACAATTACCTTAGAAGAAGACGTTCTCCCGTTTATAGATCAGCCAAGGCGATAGCTTCGCTGCTGCCTTCGGCAGATCACAGTGGCTATATTAATGCGCTGCTGACACAACACCGTTGTTAGATTTTGGAAGCAAAAATGATTGCAGCCCTCAAGCAGGATGCTGAAGATCCAGAGTATCAGCCTAAAATTGCTGCTTGGGATAGTGTTGCTAGAGATGCCATTAATGGGTTTATGGTTTAAAGCTATCAAGGAATTATAAAAAAAATTAGAATCAGGCGATCGCATTGTGGAGATTTTTTAGGCGATCGCTGTTCACATTACGTGTTTTCTTGCTTAGCTGGCTAAATAATATACTATATTCTAAAATATTCTAGTACTTTTGGTAAATTGGGTTTCACTTTGCTTAACCAAACCTATACAGGTTTAAGGTGATATTTTTGAACACAACTTGTTATCAGCTAAGTCCTCTTGCTACTTGGCGCAGAAGTAACGCCTACACTGGTATTTCCTTAAGTTAGTATTTCATTTTTTTCTGGAGACAATTAACGTGAGTGGAACACAAGCAACTTGGAGTGCCGATGGAAGCCATATTCCTTTTATAGATCCTCATACCAAAGCCAAGCATCAAATTCTTGAAACATATCTTGAAAATCTAATTTATACATTATATGGAAAAGCCAGGCGTGGAGTAACAACATTCACTTTTGTTGATGGATTTTGTGGAGGTGGTATGTATTATGACCAGGATAATAAAACAGAGTGGCAAGGCTCACCTATCAGATTTATAGAAGCTATTCGCGCAGGTTATAAGAAGTCAAAGCGCCATTATGACTTAAATGTAAAGTTCATTTTTATAGATAACAATCCAGATCATTTAGCTTGTCTTAAAAATTATTCCATGCTAAAAGCTGGTCTAGGCGAGTTAGTTAATGGGCAACCACATGAATTTAAAAGCGAAGTTGGAAAGTTAGTAGAAGAATGTGAATTTTTATGTGGCGAATTTGAGAACTTGGTAAATGAAATTATATTGAAAATCGATATTCGCAAAGGACACTCGTTCTTTTTTCTCGATCCCTTTGGATGGACTGATGTTTCTATGCAAAGTATTAGGAAAATTAATTGTTTAAGAGGATCTGAAATACTATATACATATATGATCAATTCTATTAAAAGATTTGTTCTTGATAGAGATGAAAAAGATAAAGATACATTTAATAGAATGCTAGAGGCAGAAGAATACTATAAATTGGATAACTTGAATAATTTTGAGAGAACTGGAGGTCAATGTTATCTCAGAAATGAATCTATGAGGTTATTTAGAGATAAAGGCAAGGCTAAGTATGTATTTACTTTTTCAATGATTCCTAGAGGAGATGTTAGTGTTTTATATTATCTCATGCATCTTTCTCAAAAACTTACCGCTTTAGAAGTAATCAAAGAAAGTTTTTGGCAAGAAAATAACTTAGATTATCAATATTATTTTGAATTATATGGGCATGGATTTAAAACAGCAGATTTTTATGAAGAAAACCAACTGGAATTGAAATTTGATATTACCAAAAATAGCGAAGACTTTTGTTTACAAAAATTGGATACTTCTTTAGGAAATATTATACGTAATAATCAAGACGGAATCATGTTTTCTGAGCTTTGTCATCAAACTATGGAATGTAATCCAGCTAGTAAAGAGCATTATACAAGGTATATAAATCTACTTAGAAATGAAAAAGAAGTAGAGATTTTGAGAAACGGTGAAATAGTAAAAGGGCGTAAAGTTGATTTATATAAAAAGGATATAATTAAATTAACTAGGTATAAACAGCTTTCATTTTTTTAATTTTTTTATCTAAATTATACAACAAAACTAAAGATGTGAGGGTTGTAATAATAACAAACTATATAAATAAAAGTGTGTGCTATGTCTATTGTTAAAGGCGTTGAAAAAATAGCTAATCCTCTGCAACAGAGCGCTCTTAACAAAAAAGGGCTATGTGATTATGTGGTTAATGTTGCATCAGGGTGTTTGCATGGGTGTACATTCTGTTATGTACCTTCAACGCCTGCAATTAGGACAAAGCAAGCACAATTGCATTCAAAAGGAGTAAGCGATCCTCAAATGGATTGGGGACAGTATTTATTTGTTCGAGAAGAGATACCTGAGCAACTAGAGAAAATCCTCAGCCGTAAAAGGTCTTGGCGTGAAACACCAGCAGGAAAAGGTGTAGTATTAGTCTGTTCTGGCACTGATCCCTATCAAACTAAACAGACTGCAAATGTTACGCGGGGTGTTGTTGAGGCTTTATCGAGATATAACAAAAAAGTCCGGATTCTTACTCGTGGTCTGTTATGGCTAAATGATATTGATATTCTTAATCGTACCAACGTGATTGTTGGCATGAGTTTACCATACCTAAATGATGAACTCAGTCGGCAGATTGAACCTCAAGCTCCTCCTCCTTCCGAACGTTATAAAGCAATGGTAGCAGGTCATCAAGCTGGCTGTAGGATGTATGTTGCAGTTGCTCCTACTCCTCCGAATATGACTTTAGATGATTTCAAAAGACATCTGGAAAAAATAATGTGTATAAATCCAGAGGTTATATTTTGGGAGCCTATTAATGCTCGCGGAACTAATGGAAAACGGATGATAGCAGCAGGCTTGGATTTTACCGATTCCATAAGGCATAAAAACTCATGGGCAGAATGCTTTAAAAGGCAATGGAATGACATTGAAACAGCCGCACGAGAGGTTGGATGTGAGGATCGGCTTCACATTTGGCCCGATCCTGAACTTAGAGGGTTTGTTGATGATCTCAAGCTGGATTATTGGTTGTATAAGCCAACTGTGGAAAAGTGGCATAGCTTGACATCCTCAAAAATGTAGAGACGCGAAATTTCACGTCTCTACATTTCGCGCCCTTCGCGCTATTCGCGCCTTTGCCGTTCCCTACAGTTGCTTCACTTCAGAAACCAACTTCGCCACCATATCCTTAGCACTACCAAAGAGCATCGTGGTTTTATTCTTGTAGAACAACTCATTATCTACACCAGCAAAACCAGTACTCATACCGCGCTTAATCACAATTGTCTGCTTTGCCCGATCTACTTCCAAGATAGGCATACCATAAATTGGGCTATTTGCATCACTCCGCGCCGCCGGATTTACCACATCATTTGCCCCAATCACCAAAGCTACATCTGTCTGATCAAACTGGGGATTGATATCATCCATATCATGCAGTTGCTCGTAAGGCACATTCGCTTCAGCCAGCAACACGTTCATATGCCCAGGCATTCTACCAGCAACGGGGTGAATTGCATACTTCACATCAACGCCCATGCGTTCGAGCTGATCTGCCAACTCGCGTACGCTATGCTGCGCCTGCGCCACCGCCATCCCGTAACCAGGAACAATCACCACGGAACGGGCATAACCCAACATCATCGCGCCTTCTTCTGGATCGATGCTGCGCACGGTTTGATCGGTTGTTCCACCAGCAGCAGCACCACCACCAGATGCACCAGATGAGCCAAAAGCACTGAACAGCACACTGAATAGAGAACGGTTCATCGCCTTACACATAATCTCGGTAAGGATTAAACCAGATGCTCCCACCAAAGCACCAGCGATGATCAACATATTGTTCATCACCACAAAACCAGCAGCAGCAGCGGCTATACCCGACAACGAGTTCAACAGCGAAATCACCACAGGCATATCACCGCCGCCGATGGGGATGACAAACATTACGCCCAGTACCAAAGATACAGCAACCACTCCCAAGAATACGGGTAGGCTATCCGGTGTGATGATTAAATAGGCACTACCTGCCAGATATGCAATCAGGAGAAGAGCGTTGATTGGTTGCTGCAAAGGAAATGTAATCGGGGTACCGCTGATTAAACCTTGTAACTTGGCAAACGCCAGCATACTACCCGTGAAGGTGACACCACCAATTAACACATCCAGCAGCATTGAGATGTTGACATCGAGGGGTATTGCTTCACCATTTCCCAGCAACCGCCAGAATTCAGCAACTGCGACAAGTGCTGAAGCTGCACCACCCAAGCCGTTGAGCAAACCCACCATTTGGGGCATTTCAGTCATTTGGACTTTGTAGGCGGCGATCGCCCCAATTCCAGAACCAATTGCCAATCCCACCAAAATCATCTCGTAGTTCAACACGTGCTGATCTAGCAGTGTTGCCACAATTGCTAACAGCATACCCACAGCTGCGACAACGTTACCTTGTCTTGCTGTCGCGGGTGATCCCAGCTTTTTCAAACCCAGAATGAATAAGGATGCAGCGACTAAGTACGTCAGTTGTATCCCAGTTGGTAAAAAGTCGCTCACGCCTTAATCTCCTTTTTCTTGAACATTTGCAACATTCTGTCTGTGACTAGGAAACCACCTACCACGTTAACCATTGCCAATATCACGGCAATCAATCCTAAAATGACTGACAAATTCGTATCTCTAGCACCAGAAGCCACAATTGCCCCGAGTACAGCAATGCCAGAAATCGCGTTGGAACCTGACATTAAGGGCGTATGGAGGGTTGGAGGAACTTTGTTGATAATTTCAAATCCTGTAAAGGATGCCAAAACAAACACAAATAAAGCGGCGATTAATGCTTCTGTCATCGATAAAAAAACTCCTGTTTGAAGGGAACCGCTGATGTACGCAGATGGACGCTGATAAAAACCAATCATCTGCGGTTAACATTATTCAACGTCCTAGCTCACTGTTGTCAAAGCTTGTAGCGCTTCTCGCACTCTTTGGTTGCGAATTTCGCCAGTGTGGGTAATGCAAGCGGCGTCGATGATGTCGTCGCCAAAGTTCACTTGCAACGCTTTGTCTTTAATCAAAAGCTGCATCAACGATGTCACGTTCTTGGAATATAATTGGCTGGCGTGGACTGGCAGTGATGATGGTAAGTTGATAGGACCAATGATGGTAACGCCGTTCCACACAATATCCTTACCGGGATCAGTGCAGGCGCAGTTACCACCTTGTTCGGCGGCGAGATCCACAATCACCGAACCTGGTTTCATTTGTGCCACCATCTCTTCAGTTACCAAAAGTGGTGCTTTTCTTCCAGGAACTTGGGCGGTGGTAATCACCAAATCAGCATTCTTGACGTGTTCGGCAACAAGTTCCTGGGTGCGCTGTTTGCTTGCTTCAGAAATTTCTTTGGCGTAGCCTCCGGCGGCGGTTGTTTCTTCTTCCAGTTTGACTTCGACAAATTTTGCCCCCAAACTTTGGACTTCTTCTTTGACGGCGGGGCGAATATCAAAGGCTTCTACGATCGCTCCCAAGCGTCTGGCGGTGGCGATCGCTTGCAAGCCAGCCACACCAGCACCCATGACAAATACTTTCGCTGGAGCTATTGTCCCAGCTGCTGTTGTCAACATCGGGAAATATTTTGGTAATGCTGCTGCACCAATCAGTACTGCTTTGTATCCTGCGATTGATGCTTGCGACGATAACGCATCCATACTTTGCGCCCGAGTCGTACGCGGGATCATCTCCATACTGAGAGCAGTTACCTTGCGTTCTGCTAGTTGCTGCGCTACAAATGGATTCCCCAAAGGATTAAGAAAGCTAATGAGCACAGCCCCATCATGAAGCAAGTCAATTTCTGAGCGTCCATCTTCTCGCTCTTGCGGAGGGCTGACTTTAAGCAAAATATCTGCTTCACTCCATAATGTAGCGCTATCAGCGATCACTTTAGCTCCTGCTGCCTCATAAGCAGCATCAGAAAAGAAAGCTCGCTCACCTGCACCCGTCTCTACCCACACTTCCAAACCTTGTTTTACCAATCGGGCAACGGTGTCAGGAATCAAGGCAACTCGACGCTCACAAACTTCAATTTCTTTGGCAACTGCTATTCTCATGCAATCTCCTTAAGATAAGTACCTATTTTCTTCAAGCTGTGAAATTTTTCAGGGTGAGGCAAGTACACGTATAGTGCCAGCAGCTATTAGCAGTTGGTTTGCCAAACTAGACTTAACCTTTGTCACACTTTACAATTACCTACCCAAAGCCTCAATTTTTTTCTCGCAGGATTTAAAGATTCCCATGTATTTGTATGCAAAGCCTATCTATTGCACATCCTATGTCAATCCCCAAATTTTGCTTCTTTGTCTTTAACTTCTTTTAGGAATTGAGAAATTCTGTTCCGATTTTTTTACATTCTGCAATATTGATAAAGTTCTCAAAAGCTCTCCCCAAATAATCTTAATAAATCCTGCTTTGAGTACAACTTATTTTAGCCAATTTCATCCAAGTTCACTACTCATGTCACTATTACATTACTCAATTTTTATAACAATTCTCTTAAATTTAGATACAGTTATACATATTTAGCAACACAATCAAATTTCAACAAAGGGGATTGGGGATTACGGATTAGCAAGAGTATTGTCCAGTCCCCAGTCCCCAGTACTGCCAAAAGGCGTCTCCCGACCGAGGGTTCTGGCGTCCCCCACCATACGTACTTGTTGGTGGGGGACTCCTTGCCGCCACCAGTTGAGTTCAAATCAAGAAATCCTTGTATAATGGGTTTTAAAAGTGCTATATTTTAGCATAAAAAACTTTGAATCCCGGTAAATTCCTTAAAAAGGCACTTTTGTTGGCATTTTACGTCCAATACCAATATCTAAATCTCTAGTAGTAAAGTTTAGTTACGAACCTTTAGTCCCAGTTGTTTAGACAAAAGACTTATTTCTGCCTCAGGAGCTTAACCATGCGACGTTTACTTTCTACTTTAGCCGTGACTAGCTGTTTGCTGGCTGGAATACCAGCCATAAGCTGGGCACAGAGTTTGCCAGGGTTTACGCTGTTTAGCGGTGTCAAAAGCGAAAATCAGCTACCATTCCGGTTAGATTTTGGCGGACAAAGCAATGGCTGGGATAGGTACAGACTGAAAATTTCTCAGAAAAAGCTGAAAACAGCAGTAGCTCATTTTGTCATTTCTTATCCTGATTACTACAAAGGAACCTTTGACCCCAAAGAGATTGAGGTTAGGGTTAGGGACAAAAAGATTGCATTATCAGAGGTGAAGTGGGATAAAGAAAATCGCGTCATTCAAATTTATCCCGAAGAACCAATACCAGCAGGTAACAGTGTCGAGTTGGTTCTCTCTAACGTGAAAAACCCAGCTTTTGGTGGAGTTTTCTATTTTAACTGCTCAATTCAGTCTCCTGGCGATGTGCCGCTATCGCGCTACGTCGGAACATGGATTATCAGCATTAGTTAAGTTAACAGTCCATAGTCAAGAGTGATTGGGCTATGGACTCGTTGAATAATCACATTTTTTGCATATAAAGTGATAAAATTGTAAATTGTGACTTTTTTTATAAAAATTGTCTAAGAGGATAAAAACATGAAGAGAACGCTGGAAGGCACTAGCCGTAAGAGAAAAAGAACCTCTGGTTTTCGCGCCAGGATGCGAACTCCAGACGGTAGAAACGTCATCAAGGCTAGAAGAAGAAAGGGACGCTACCGTTTGAGCGTATAAGGCATCCCAAAGCGATTCATAGCAGTTGTGGCATTGCCTAAAGCAAATCGGCTAAAATCTCACAGAGATTTCCAGGCAGTTTTCCGGGAAGGAATTCGTCGTCATGGTTTACATTTAACATTAAGAGCCTTACGACCGTCACCTTCCTGCAAACCTTCTGCGGATGCTGCTTGTGAAATGCAAACAAACGACAAAGCAAATCTGACTCCAGCCCAGATAGGCATTTCGATCAGCACAAAAGTCAGCAAACGAGCAGTCGTTCGCAACCGCCTGAAACGGCAAATAGCAGCTGCATTGTATCAGTTGTTGCCAAGGATATTACCAGGATGGCGGATTGTGGTTGTTGTCAAACCAACAGCAGCAGATATGAAGTGCGTAAGCCAACAATTTCTGCAAGAATTAGAGCAGTTGTTGGCACAAGCAGAGGTGTTCAATGGGCATTCGTGAAGAAGTTTATTTTGAGGGTGGTCCCCATATTGGGGATTTAATTACGAACATATTGATTGGGCTAACAGTTGTTGGACTACCATTGACAGTCGGGGCGATTGTTAGGGCATTGTGGCTGCGCTACCGTATCAGCGATCGCAGGGTTTCTGTGACTGGTGGTTGGAGGGGACGCGATCGCACCGATGTGATTTACTCAGAAATCGTCAAAATAGTCAAAGTTCCCCGTGGTATAGGAGCCTGGGGGGATATGGTTATCACTCTTAGAGATGGTAGTCGTCTGGAAATACGGGCAATTCCCAAGTTTCGGGAAATCTATGACTACATCGAAGAAAGAGTCATCGCCAAAAACCCTAACTATGCGGGTGCTAAGAAGTGATGCGGGGGATAAGGAGGACAAGGGAGATGAGGGGGATAAGGAGGATGAGGAGGATAAAGAGGATAAACGAGAAATTCTTTACTCCCCCATCTCCCTCATCTCCCTCATCTCCCCCATCTCCCTCATCTCCCTCATCTCCCTCATCTCCCCCATCTCCCCCATCTCATATAATGTGCGGCTATCCGTAGTACGAAGCTAGTCACATAGAAATCACGATTTAGATAAATTAGATTAAGTCAATTTACAGTATCTCAGGTTGAATTCAAAATAATGGATTTTGGTATCGGGTTTCTCTCGAACAACGTGATGCTGCCAATCATAGACTTGTTCTATAGCATTGTGCCTAGCTATGGATTGGCGATCGTAGCATTGACATTGATCATTCGTTTTGCGCTCTATCCCCTGAGTGCTGGTTCAATTCGCAGTATGCGACGAATGCGGATTGTACAACCTCTGATGAACAAGAAGATGCAAGAAATCAGAGAGCGGTATAAGGACGATCCGCAAAAGCAGAACGAAGAAATGATGAACGTCCAAAAAGAATTTGGCAACCCGCTTGCAGGTTGTTTGCCACTGCTGCTGCAAATGCCAGTTTTACTAGCACTATTTGCGACATTGCGGGGTTCACCTTTTTCTGGTGTGAACTATAGTGTTAACCTGCAAATCTTTCCTGCTGAACAAATCGAAAGAATTCAACCGCAAGCCTTTGCCACTCCCCCACAAAACATCTATGTTGCTGAAGGGGAACACCTTAAGGTATCTGCCATCCTTCCCGCAGGTAACAAATTAGCTGTGGGAGAACATACGAAGATAGAATATCAAACCCCTGAGGGCAAACCATTTCAGGCACTTTTAGCAGAACACCCTAACACTCAGTTAACCCCTGAATGGAAAATTACCAAAGGGGAAGAACGGATAAAAATTGATGCTGAGGGTAACATAGAAGCCTTACAGCCGGGAGATGTCACAATCCAGGGAACAATTCCGGGACTCGCAGCAAGTCAAGGATTTCTCTTTATTGATGCCTTAGGTAGGGTTGGTGCAACCGATCCAGACGGCACCATTCATTGGGATATCGTCGCAATGGTCGTCCTGTTTGGTATTACGCTCTACGTCAGCCAAGTCCTTTCTGGACAAAATAGCACTAATGCCAACCCACAGCAGGACACTGTAAACAAAATTACTCCCGTCATCTTTTCTGGGATGTTTTTGTTCTTCCCCCTACCGGCTGGGGTGCTAATGTATATGGTGATTGGTAATATTTTCCAGACACTACAAACCTATATTCTGACGCGCGAACCTCTGCCTGAAGAACTACAAAAAATCGTAGAGACTCAGAAGAAAGAAGAAGAAAGCGCACAACAAAAATCGCTGCCGTTTGAGCCAAAAAGTTCTAAGAAAAAGACTACAGGGTAATGATGACAGACAGTCGAATGGAACGTGGTCAGGAGTGGTTGAAAACACTGCTGCAACTTAGTGGGCTATCTGTTGATATTGAAGGTGAGATAGAAACAATCGTTAATCAGGATGAGGAATCTCCAGAACCTGATATTTACTGGTTAACGATTGATGAAACAAACCTAAGACCGGAACAAATTGAGATTTTAACTGGTCCCGATGGTTCAGTGCTAGATGCAATTCAGTATCTAGCAAATTCTATTCTCAACTTAAATCAACCACAAGAGGAGCAAGCCTCATACACTGTTGAGTTGAATGGCTACCGTGTTAAGAGATTTGCAGAAATTCGCGCAATGGCTGAAGCAGCAGCAGCGCAAGTGCGCTCTTCTGGTCAAGAAGTAGAAATCAAGTCACTCAGTTCAGCCGAACGTCGTCAAGTTCACACATTATTTAAGGAATTTGATGACTTAGAAACCTTCAGCCGAGGGAAAGAGCCGTTTCGTCAGCTTGTTGTACGCCTTGCATCAATCGAATAACTGAACAGTTAGAAGTCAACAGTCAACACTCAAGAGTCAACACTCAAGAGTCAAGAGTGAGGAGTGAAGGGTTAACACAAAAATTGATAACTCATCACTCATTACTTTTATCTCAAAATTTTCGGAAATCCGAATTTAGTAGTTATAAAACTAATTTTTAGAAAAGCTAGACTTAAATATGTATTAACAGCTGCATCGCTGATGATACGCATAATTTCTAGTTACGCACAATTTGTAGTGAGGATGTCTCACAAGTCCTATGGACGCAATTTTTATTCCGCAGCTTACTAAAGCGCCGGAACGGACAGAAGAAATCCAAGTCAATGAGTTTCTGCCCGGTTTAGAAACTTTGACACCAGTTCGCGGTCGCATTCGTGTGCAACATCACGGTAATTATTTAGATGTTTCTAGCCAAGCAGAAACAATCATTACTTGTACCTGCAGTCGGTGCTTGCAAAACTATAATCATCGTTTGACGGTTGAGCCCAAGGAAATCATCTGGTTAGATGAAGCAGCTAACGAAACAGATGACCTGCCATTAGAACGGGAAGTCGCTTTAGATGATTTAATAGAAACCCTCTCACCTGAGGGATATTTTTATCCTGATCAATGGCTGTACGAGCAAATGTGTTTGGAACTGCCCCAGCGACAGTTGTGTGATGCCAATTGTCAGGGGATTCAACCAAGCGCTGAGAGCAAGTTCAATCATTCTGTTGACAGGCGTTGGTCTTCTTTGGAATCTTTGAAAAACCAATTACCAGGAGCGTAGTTTGATAATTTTGTAGTAAGCGCTTTAGCGCTAAAGCACTTACTACAAATTAGGGTTGACTTTTGACGAGTTGACAAAATATCATATATATAATGGTAAAGGTGTGCGCAGGTAAGGTCAACCTTTCAAGAATTGTATTAGCTAAAATACTAACGCTGGATGAAACCCCGCAGTAGTCGCCACAGTATCAGCGGTGGAGTAACCTTACAGCCATTGGTGTTAAGTTGAGCTTTAAGCGTTTATTGCACGTTGATTTTACCCCACACGCCAGTCGCCTGCGGAGGGAAACCCTCCTGCAGCGCTGGCTCCCCTTAATCCCCTCCCCGCCAGCAGGGAGGGGAGGTTTTGGCGTAAGACAAAAGCCGGGTGGAGTGGAGCGAGAATTGTTGCCTCGTTCCCAGCCTCAGGCTGGGAATCCCTACTGGAAGGCTCTGCCTTGCTTAACAGCTGCTCTGCCGCTTCAAGGGCATTTCCAGGTGGAACCACCGAAACGAGATTTTAGAAGGGTTTTGGGTTAAGTTGACACCAATGGGCACAGAACAGCCCCTACAAAAAACCTGTAATTTACCCAATTGAAAACTGCTATAAGTCTACGTGGAATGAGGATGTTTTCATTTTAGGGTTGACTTTTGAGGAGTTGACAAGATATCATATATAATATGGAATAAGTGTACGCAGATAAAGTCAACCTTTCAAGAATTGCAGTTCTTAAGATTGATGCTGGAACAAGCCCGTAGTAGTCGCCACAGTATCAGCGGTGCAGCAACCTCACAGCTATTGGTGTCAACTTAAGGTTCAACCCTTTATTCCACGTTGATTTTACCCCACACGCCAGTCGCCTGCGGAGGGAAACCCTCCTGCAGCGCTGGCTCCCCTTAATCCCCTCCCCTTGGCAAGGGGAGGGGAGGTTTTGGCGCAAGACAAAACCGGGGTGGGGTGGAGCGAGAATTGTGGGCAAGTATAAAGGCATGATGTAAGGTAATTAGAAAGCTTTCAGGTCAAGTTGACACACCAAATTAACCGCGCCGGGGTAGCCCCGGGACTAGGACATGGGGGCTAGGCGCGGGCGATTTTAATCGCCGTCCAAATTCTTCTATCAATTCACTAATGCTCATGCCTCTCAAATCAGCTTCGCGCTTCATATTTTCCCAAGCTGTAGGAGTAACTACAATTTGATGTCTTTGTTTAACTTCATCGTGTAGTATTGGTGTGTTTTTTAGTCTTTTTTGCCCTTTTTTAGTTGTCATTTAACTAGATATTGTGTATGTTCTAATGATAGTCTAACATTTACAGGAGGTGATTTAATTTTGGCAGCAAAAACAACCAGTTTCGTTACAGAAATACCTTTAATTACGACTTCTAAAGACTTGTCAGTACTTGCTGCAAGATGTGAGGCAGGAAGACAACTATATAATGCCGTATTGTCTGAAGGTAAAAGCAGACTCCAGTTAGTAAGAGATTCTGACCTTTACCAACAAGCCAAACAAATAAACAAAACGGATAAAAAAGCCAAGGTAGGTGCATTTCAAAAAGCTAGGGATGTTTATCGTTTTAGTGATTATGATCTACAAGCTTTCGCTAATAAAACAGCCATTGCAAGTGTTTGGATTAAATTGCACCTTGATGCTAATACCATTCAGAAGATAGCTAGTAGAGCTTTTAAAGCTTTAGAGCGGATGGCTTTTGGTAAAGCTAAAAAGGTCAGATTTAAGCAAAAAGGTCAGTTTGCATCTCTAGAAGGTAAAACCAATAAACAGGGTATTCGCGCTTACTGGTAATGGTGTTGAATGGTCAAAGTTAAAACTACCTGCCCTCATTACTAATGACCCTGTAATATTACATGGTTTAAATTCAAAGATTAAATATGTGCGCTTGGTGCGTCGTATTCTTAATCAAAAAACCTATTGGTTTGCTCAATTAGTTTGTGAAGGCGAACCATATCAAAAGCCTAAAAATATTATCGGTGATGGCACTGTTGGTATTGATTTAGGAGTATCAACAGTTGCAATTGTTGGTGATACAGAGACTATTTGGACTCATGCGGCTGTTGAATTAAATTCAAAGCAAAAAGAGGTTAGAAAACTGCAACGTAAGATGGATAGACAGCGCCGTGCTGGTAATCCTGGTAATTTTAATCCTAACGGTACTGTCAAGAAAGGTTCAAAACGCTGGAAGAAATCCAATCGTTACAAAAAAACTGCGGCTAAAAAACGCGAAATAGAGCGTAAACAAGCGGCTTACCGTAAATCTTTACATGGCAAGCTGGTTAATCAAACTTTGAAACTCGGCAAAAATATCAAAACCGAGAAGGTATCTGTCAAAGCCTGGCAGAAAAATTGGGGTAAGTCTATTGGCTTTAAGTCCCCATCAAGTTTTCAATCAGAACTGAAACGTAAAGCTGAAAACGCTAACGGAGAAGTTCTAATGTTTTCGACGAGGTATACTGCACTGTCTCAAACCTGTTTGTGTGGTAATAAGCAGAAAAAGTCATTATCTCAACGAGTGCATAACTGCTCTAAATGCGGTTTGACAATGCAACGAGATATTTTATCTGCTTATTTGAGTCGTCACGTTGACCCTAAAACCACTTGCGGGCATTCCAATACCTGGTACTGCGACCAAAGTGTCAGCTGACCTGGTGAGCATTTCTGCTTATCCTTCTTCCGGGTAATTTTATGACCAGCCAGCAGCTGACTTCCCCAGTTAGAAAGCTTGGCTGGTTTTGTTTTCGGTTTATGTCGTTGACAAAAGCCGCGATACTTTTTAGCACATTCATCCAATGTTTTACCTAGTCCTAGAAAAGCCGGATGCCATTGAGTCAGTCCATCATTCGTTAATTGGTCATAAGTGCCGTAGTTGCTGAAATCGTAGAAAAAACTGCGTCGCATTTGGGCAGCTCTAGGATTGCCGTGAATGTAACGTAGGGTATTTAATGCTCGTTGTGTATCGGTGGGTGGAAACCCGTCACAGTAATACCGTTGTTCCCAAAAATGTCCAGTACGATTGAGCATCCGGTTGAAGCACATGGCTGTGTACCAGTTGAGAAAATGCATGATTTTAGGCAAATCTTCTGGAGTGGCTGGTTCTATCAGGTAGTGGACGTGGTTTGACATGATGCACAATGCATAAAGTTTGAAGCCATATTTGTCCAAACTTTTTTTGATTGCATACAAGAAGACTTCCCGGCATTCCCGGCGTGCTAGGTTGAATTCGCGGTTGTTGCAGCGGGTGGTAACGTGGTAGGAAAATCCGCTTTGTAAATTTCTCTTCTGGCGAGTCATTTTGTAGTGCAGGCATCTTGCCCGCTTTGTGTTCGATGTCCGGTAGAAGATATTTTATAGCGGTTCTCGGTTGGGTGCAGTACATTTTTAACCTCGCTTCCATTCCTCTCTCCACCTCTGGCTAACCCTCTCCTAAAAGGAGAGGGAAGAGGAGAGGCTTTGAATCTTACTCCCCTTCCCTACTAGGGAAGGGGTTGGGGGTTAGATCTGTATTGGACGAAACTGCAAACCGCTATAGTCCTTGTACTGGGTCATCAAGTCAATTACCAAACTATGAAGGTAAAATACCGATTCAAAAAATGTTTGCGACAGATACCCCACCCGCGAAGAGAGCGCACGCTCCCCGATTCATGGGGAGGGTTAGGGAGGGGTATTTTACTATGTGTTGCATTCTTTTTTCAAATTGGTATAACCTATGGCGATTGTGCGATCAAACTTGAAAATAATGCAAGATATCCGTTGAATCAGGCGAGGCGTGGATTGAACGATCGCAAACAGAGGAAACACAACAAGAAAGTTGTTAGAACCATAACAAACCTGAACAATGAGAGAAAGAACTGCGATGCTTCGATGATCATACCTTGTCGCCTACAACAACAAGATTCCCGACTTCTTAAAGAAGTCGGGAATCTGAACTTGATAAATGCAAAAATTGGAGAAAGTATGACAGAGGTTGTCTGATGACATCCACGACTACCCAACATTTGCTCACCTTTGAGGAATATCTCGCTTGTAAGGATGATACTGATAACCGCTATGAACTCGTGGACGGTAGGTTAGAACTGATGAATCCACGAACGTTCAGGCATATTTTAATTGCTAAGTTTATTGAAGGACAGTTGGATGGAGAAATTCGTCGTCTTGGCTTACCTTGGCTGTGCTTTCGGGAGGCTGGCGTTAGAACAGGATGGCGCAAGTCGAGATTAGCGGACGTTTGTGTCGTAAGTGCGGAACAAGTGACAGATATGCTGGATGAATCTGCTGTTTGTCAAACGCCACTACTGCTGACTGTGGAGATCATCAGCCCAGAGTCTATCAAACGCGACTATCGCTATAAGCGTTCTGAATATGCTGCTTTGGAAATTCCAGAGTACTGGATAGTAGATCCCCTAGAAGGAAAAGTGACAGTCCTGTTGTTGGAAGAAGGACTGTATGAAGAATCTGTTTTTACAGGTAAGCAGTGCATCGCCTCTTGCACTTTCCCACAGTTGACTCTTTCGGTGGAGCAAGTTTTAGCAGCAGGTAAGATTGGTGAATGAGTTGACTTTTCACTTCTGCTGTGGAAAACCTCTCTCCAAACCTCTCTCCTACAAGGAGAGAGGCTTTGAGTCTTACTCCCCTTCCCTCGTAGGGAAGGGGTTGGGGGTTAGGTTTTTCGTGGATTTTTCTACATGGCGTGAAAAGTCAGGGCGAATGAGTTGTTAGAACGATGACAAACCTGAACAATGAGAAAAGAACTAACAACTCACTCCTAACATCTACTTATGAGCTTCCGTGACGAGTTTAAACTCCTATTACGCGCCCGCTACCCCTTAATCTACATTCCTACTTACGAAGAGGAACGGGTGGAAGCGGCTATCCGGGAAGAAGCAGCGAACCAGGGTAATCGTCCAGTGTATACTTGGGATTTTGTGGATGGTTATCAAGGTAATCCCAACGATGCAGGGTTTGGTCGGCGTAACCCCTTACAAGCTTTGGAATTTGTAGAAAAACTCCCAGCTTCTGCGCCTGCGGTGTTTATTCTCCGAGATTACCATCGGTTTTTAGAAGATGTGGCGATCGCTCGCAAACTCCGCAACCTCGCCCGACTCTTCAAGTCCCAACCAAAAAATCTCGTGTTGCTGTCGCCGAGAATTGCGATTCCTGACGACTTAACAGAAGTTCTTACTGTCCTTGAATTTCCTTTACCCGCAGCCGCCGAAATTAAAGTGGAAGTGGAACGTTTGATAGCCGCGACTGGTAACTCGCTTTCTGGTAAGATATTGGATGATTTGGTGCGCTCTTGTCAAGGGCTATCGATGGAACGCATTCGTCGGGTTTTGGCACGAGCAATAGCTACCCACGGAGAATTACAACCAGAAGACGTGGATCTCGTTTTGGAAGAAAAGCGGCAAACGATTCGCCAAACTCAAATACTCGACTTTTACCCAGCCACTGAGCAAATTTCTGATATTGGTGGACTGGATAACCTCAAAGACTGGCTGCTCCGCCGAGGTGGAGCATTTACCGAACGAGCGCGACAGTACGGATTACCGCACCCTCGTGGTTTGATGTTGGTGGGAATTCAGGGAACTGGGAAATCGTTAACTGCAAAGGCGATCGCCCATCATTGGCACTTACCTTTGCTACGTCTCGATGTGGGACGATTGTTTGGGGGTTTGGTAGGTGAATCGGAATCCCGCACTCGACAAATGATACAAGTAGCAGAAGCCCTCGCTCCTTGTGTATTGTGGATAGATGAAATAGATAAAGCCTTTTCCGGGCTTGGTAGCAAAGGTGATGCGGGAACTACGAGCCGTGTTTTTGGTACATTTATTACTTGGTTAGCCGAAAAAACCTCACCTGTCTTTGTTGTTTCCACCGCTAACGACATTCAAGCGCTACCACCAGAAATGCTGCGAAAAGGGCGGTTTGATGAAATTTTCTTTGTTGGTTTGCCGAGTCAAGAAGAGAGAAAAGCAATTTTTACCGTGCATTTATCTCGACTGCGTGCGCATAACTTAAAAAATTACGATATCGACAGGTTAGCTTACGAAACACCTGATTTTTCTGGGGCAGAAATAGAGCAAACTTTGATTGAAGCAATGCACATCGGGTTTAGCCAAAACAGGGACTTCAATACCGATGACATATTAGAAGCTGCCAGTCAGATCATACCCCTAGCACGAACCGCTGTCGAGCAAATTCAGCAACTGCAAGAATGGGCGGCGGCTGGTAGAGCGCGTCTGGCTTCCAAACACAATCCTTTGAGCGATCGCATTCAACGCCAGTTGCAATAATGAGTTAAAAATTATGAATTATGAACAGTAAAAATTTTCATAATTCATAATTTATAATTCATAAATTTGTAGGGTAAGTTGTCCACTATGATTAACATACTGAAGTATACACTTGGGATTTTCTTGGCGCTTGCTATCTTAGCTGGCGGTGGAGTCGCTGCTGCTTTGTATTTTATGAATCGAACCTCAGCACCTCCCAGCAAACCCATTTTTGCCAATGATAGCCCGGCTGTGAGAGGGGTAAAGCCAAAACCAACTGTACCTAAAGCAGCAAAAGTAGCGTCTAAGCCTGAAGCGAAGGGTAAAGCTTCTCCTAAGCCAACCCCCACTCCAAAGGCTAGTGAATCGCCCAAGCCATTACCACTAGGAGCTTACCAAGCGCGTGTCACTTGGAAGCAAGGCTTGATTTTGCGATCAGAACCAAACTTGGATGCTGAACGTGTTGGTGGGATTGGTTTTAATTCAAGAGTGATCGTTCTCGAACAAAGCGAAGATAATGTCTGGCAAAAGATTCGCTTGGAAGGTGAGGAACAAGAAGGTTGGGTGAAAGCAGGTAATACCCAGAAAGTGGACGAAGAGGATTCCCAGGAGACACAGACAGACCAATAACCTAAAGACAACAATAACTAGACAACAACAGTAAAACCAGCAACCTCCCAAGACTCATAAACTAAAACACAAATAAAAATGCACAATCATTTATTAGAATCGTTGCCCGCTAACTGTTGAGAGTCAACAGTTAACAGTGAACGGTCTACACGATAAAGCAATGTAACTTTTCTGTGGAACAGCTTACTATTCTTTTCATTGCCTGCTCGGGATGAAAATACAATCGCTTTGCTTTTAAAAATCAAACTCTCATAGGGACTTAGCATGGGTTTAGGCTTTTCCATCACCTAATTTGTCTTTCATTGAAACGAGAAACGCTATAGCAGCCATTTTTTTATTAAGAAATTTAGTCAAATTTAAAGCTTCATTGCAATCATTTGAGAAGTTGAAAAAACACGATTCTACACAATCAGCAGCTTTGGCAATTTTTGACTGGCTTTGAGCTGATCTTTTACAACAGCAGGTTAGCTTAAGCTTAAGAAAAAGGAAATTTATACAATAAAAATGACAAACAATCATGCGATTGTCATAGGCGGTAGTATGGCTGGGTTAGTCGTGGCTCGGATTTTGAGCGATCGCTTCCTTGCAGTCACGCTCATTGAACGAGATCAATTTCCTGAGAAAGCTATTCCGCGCAAGGGCACTCCTCAATTTCGCCACATACATGTACTTTTGCTACAAGCTCAGATCATCCTCGAAAAACTTTTCCCTGGACTGCCTAAGGAAATGATTGCTATTAGTCACAAGCGAAGATTACCGTTATCGAGGCACTGAGGGTCAACCACCCAGCCTACTGACCCGACTTATGCACCGATACATGGATGAAGTTTTGCAGTTGACGACAAACAACGCTGATGTCCGCTTAGCACTGCTGGAAGTGATGCATATGCTCAAACCGCCCGCCAGGCTGTTTCAACCCAGGATAGCTATCCAAGTGCTGAAGCAGGCGTTCAAGCTGAGTTCTGTGTTCCCGGCAACAACTTCACATAGCCAGCAGGTAGGATAAAGGCTGCATATTATAACGAAATTGGCTTCCACGTGCTTCCACATATAGATACCGATTGCTACATAAGATCAACAGATAAACGCCGTATGTCTCAAGCTAAATAAAGCAATTTACTTAAGAAACTGGTATATTTTTTGTAGAAGTCGATTTGTGCAATTAAGTCAATTGGGGGGTTAGTTGCTTGCTGTATCAAACCTCTGTAAACAGTATTTTCAAGGTTTTCTTAATCTAGGGTTTTCAGCAGTAAAGATTTGGTACGACTTCCGTGCATTTACGTAATCAATAAGTATTTAATTATTATAAAACAAGTTGTAAGAAATTACCTGTTACACAGGTGTATCAATAATGGTATATACAAACAATTAACTAACGCTCTGTATGGGGTCAAATCTACAACAGGGAAATATTGGAAACTACAAACTTGAAACAAGTATGGAAAAAATTGGTTATCTTCAGCTTGCTTCAGCAAACGAGGCATCAACAAGAAATGAGGATGTTCCTGTCCGAGTTCATTCTAATCTTTTTGCACACTTAAATTGGAAAACAGTCTCTAGCAGTGCTGCAATACATCTTTTATCTGTAGCACTGACTTTAGCAGTTCTAAGTCTAGCTCAGCGTGCGGTAGCAGCTGAGAAAGTAGGAAGTAGCGGTTCTCAAGTCTCCGAAATCCAAAGATGTTTGAGCAGGCTGGGCTATTATAATGGTCCGGTAACAGGTAAGTTTGCTTCCTTAACCCAGAATGCTGTGATTCGGTTCCAGCGAGCCAATGGACTACCAGCTGTTGGAGTTGTGGGTGCTAGAACTCAACAAGCCTTGCAATCTCAATGTCAAAGTAGAAGACCTGGTAGTAATGTAAGCGGGGCTTTGCAACCAGGTAGCAGAGGTCCAGCCGTTACTAGGTTACAAGAGGATTTGCGGCGTTTAGGTTACTTTAATGGTCCGATTACAGGCAATTTTGGTTCAGAAACTCAACGAGCAGTCGTGAGATTCCAGCAATCAAATGGAATACGTGCTGATGGTGTTGTCGGTGCGACAACAAAACAAGCAATACGTATCAGTCTTAACACAAATAATTCTTCAAGTTACACCTCAACTTACAATTCCTCAAATAATTCCTCAAATTACTCCTCAACTTACTCCTCAACTTACTCCTCAGACGGTATTGGTGGAGATAACTCGCCCTATGCTTTAAATTTGGGTGACTCAGGTGCCCAAGTCAGAGAATTACAACAGGATTTGCAGCAGTTGGGCTACTTTAGAGTGAACCCCACTGGCTACTTTGGTCCAACAACCCAGGAAGCTGTGGCACGTTTTCAACAAGATTATCGAATAAGACCCAGCGGTGCCGCCGACTCACAAACCTTAGGAGCCATAACGACAGCTCTTAGAGGGCAAAATTATGGGCAGTATCCTGAGCAAAATTATGGGCAATATCCTGAGCAAAATTATGGTTGTTCAACAACCGGAGATATTTGTCAAGGTGAGAGGAGTCAACGAGTTAGAGTCGTGCAACAGCGTTTGCAGAATTTGCGATTCTTTAACGGTGATGTCACTGGTTATTATGGTTCAGCAACTAGAGATGCTGTAGCTCAATTCCAGCGATCCTATGGACTGGAAACGACTGGGTTCGTCAATTATCAAACCTGGCAAGCATTAGGGATAAGCAATAATCCAGACAATTCTACAGGATGGAGCCCTAACCAGGAGAATCGCTTTGTCGTGGTCGTACCGATTTCTAGAAATGACACTTTGAATCAAGTGCGTCAGTACATTCCCGAGGCTTTCCAAGCTGAATCTAGACTTGGTCCTTTTGTAAATGCTGGACAATTTAGAGAACGCTCACAAGCGGAAGAGTTGTCTAAATGGTTACGTTCGCGTGGGTTAGATGCACGGGTAGATTACTTCTAAAAGTTAAGAGTTAAGAGTTATGAGTTATGAGTTATTATTTATAACTCGTAACTCTTAATTTTATTCCCTACCCCTAACGAAATTTAAAGATAATGGCAGAAACTCGTATTGGAATTATTGGTGGCAGCGGTTTATACAAAATGGATGCCCTCAAAGATATCGAAGAGGTGCAAGTCCAGACGCCCTTTGGTTCACCATCTGATGCTTTGATAGTAGGAACTTTAGAGGGTACGCGAGTCGCTTTTTTAGCGCGACATGGTCGTAATCACACGTTGTTACCTTCCGAATTGCCATTTCGTGCCAATATCTATGCAATGAAGCAACTGGGTGTAGAGTATTTAATTTCTGCTTCAGCTGTCGGTTCATTGAAGGAAGAAGTGAAACCACTGGATTTGGTGGTTCCCGATCAATTTATTGATAGAACGAAAAATCGGGTTTCAACGTTTTTCGGTGAGGGAATTGTTGCTCATATCGCTTTTGGCGACCCAATTTGTAAAAATTTGGCTGGAGTTGTCGCTTCGGCGATCGCATCTCTGAACTTACCAGATATCACGCTTCATCGTAGCGGTACCTATGTGTGTATGGAAGGACCAGCATTTTCGACAAAAGCAGAGTCAAATCTTTACCGCAGTTGGGGTGCAACGGTGATTGGGATGACGAATTTGCCAGAAGCGAAGTTAGCACGGGAAGCAGAAATTGCTTATGCGACTTTAGCGCTAGCGACAGATTACGATTGTTGGCATCCAGATCACGATAACGTGACGGTGGACATGGTGATTGCTAATTTGCAGCGAAATGCAGTTAATGCTCAGAAAGTAATTCAAGAAACAGTGCGGCGTTTAAGTGAAAACCCACCCCCAAGTGATGCACATTCAGCCTTAAAGTATGCGATTTTGACGAACCTGGAAAAGGCTCCAGCAGTCACCAAAGAGAAGTTAGGGTTGTTGCTGAAAAAGTATATGTAGAAACCTCTTTACCATTGTTTATTGTGGTCTTTTAGCAAAAATTCATACCACCCTGGTAGTAGTACTATCAGGGTGTTGCTTTGCCAGTAAATACCTATAAAGTAAGAAAGCTTTGCTCAGCTACCTGTTCTGCCATTTACGCCTCATAGCAGATATTGATTAACGCCCTATGGCAGAACTTACCGCTGAAACCAGGTGTTATTATTTTTTTCAGTGGTGGATGGATAAGGTTCATATATTCATACATCAGCGGTTCCTCAAAACCAAGAGGACTGTCTACCATCACAAAAAAAAGCTGACGTAACTCACAACCTATTTATGTCGTCAATCTATACCAAAAAAGCTATACAGGCGATAATGGAACTGTGAGGAGAAAACGGAAGCGACTTGTATTAGAAAGGGGAAATATCATGAAATCCAAGATTTTAGCAGCTCTAACCTTAGTAACTCCCCTGCTCTTAGCAACTTCAGTTAACGCTGCTAATCCGCAGCACGTAAAAAAGCTAATTTCAACTGGGGAATGTAGCGGGTGCGATCTATCGAAAGCTAACCTCAGTGGTGCGCATTTAATTGGTGCTGACTTGAGAAATGCGAATCTCAAGGGAGCTAACTTGACAAACGCGAATCTTGAAGGCGCTGACTTAACGGGTGCGAACTTAGCAGGAGCTAATTTAACGTCAGCTTTCGCAACAAACGTTGACTTCAAGAAAGCCAATCTTAACGGCGTCAATTTTAGTCGTGCTACGATTTATGACTCTAATGTTTATGGGGCATCCATGAATGACCTCAATATTACCAACGCTGAAATATTTAACACAGGTATCGGTGTTGGTGGTGAAGATGGAGAAATTCCTGATTGGAAATAGAACCTACCATAGCTTCGATTGTGGGAAGTAGGGACTAAAGATTGGTAAATTCCTTGCACACGAATTTTCTGAGTCGATTGATTAGTTTTGCTTATCTCTGTCATTAGGTGGCACAGCTTGAGAAACAGGCTAACTATGGAGATGATTCCATAAACCTACTTCTTTTGAAAAGATTTTTGTTTTGATTTTGCATTACCTTGCGTGGGAAGCTAAAAATTCCTTGGCAATAGCAATAGGGATTTAGGGATGACTCGTTTAATTATCATGGCTAATTTAGCTTCCCCCCTAATGCATAAATTATTCAGGTGTAAACTTACAATATGTTGACACTGCCTGAAGATACTTATGTTAATTGTTGGTAGATATAAATATTTTTAAATTATCAAACTTATTTTTAGTGGCAATTTAGTATAAGTAATAACTTCTCTCAACTGGAACTATCAATATAAATGTATTAATTGAGGACGACACCTTAAAATAGCTTAAATATCGGGTAAAATCGGCATTTAGACTTGTATAAATGAAAGGTGGACTGATTTTTGCATGATTTGTACTTAGACGAGTACCATTGTTCGCAACTCATAGGTATGGAATAGCCCTAGATTCAAGATTCTAGTTCACTCAAAAATGAACTTAGAATGCTATTTCCCAGTCATCCTACTGCATTATGACTGCTACCCTCTGAGTGGTTTTCTACCTTGTAGTTGATGAAGTAATGGTTCAGGGACAATTATGGTTATAGGCAACTAAAACCTCGTTGTACCCCAAAGTCAGTTGTGCTGATGCGCTGGTGCATCGCCTAGTCAACAGCCTTTTGGATGTAACAGTCCGGATTTAAAGTAACTGAAGTGTGAAAATTAAGGAAGCCCAAATGCAAGAACCGGAAATTGTGGAAACTAAGTCTCCAGAGGCAACAGTGCCAAATATTAACAACCAAACAGGAACCATAACTAAACTCCAGCCAAGCGCCCAGTCTCAAGATCAATGGCTAAAATACGGAGAGCAAGTTTCTGGTTTTTTAGCGACACTGCCCGACTATCTGGGAACCTTCTTTAATAGATACAAACAGCCCCTGATTACCATTGGTTTGATTGTGACAGCGATTGTCACCGTTAGGGTTGTCTTGGCAATCTTGGATGCTTTGAATGACATTCCCTTAGTCGCACCTACCTTTGAGTTAATTGGTATTGGTTACTCTGCATGGTTTGTTTACCGCTATCTACTCAAAGCTTCAAATCGGCAAGAGTTAACCAATGAAATTGCAGCGCTCAAATCACAAGTTGTTGGCAAACAAATTCCAGAAAGCTAAATAGCTGCTATTGATGTAGTGCATAAGCCATTCGGGCTTATGCACTATCAATTTTTTCTAAAGCCCTGCCTCCCTCATTTTACGCCCTCACACTGGGAGTTCAGGGCTACCAAAACAAAGCCTGCCCCTACGCAGGCTTTTAGTTTACAGTGGTTTTCGCGCGTTGCTGAATCAAGATATGAATTTATAATTCATGGCTGTGTAGAGACGTTGCATGCAACGTCTCTACAAAGATTTTCCATCAAACTAAAAAAATGTCTACAAACATAATTCATGACTAAATTCAGCAACGCCGTTTTCTATAAGGTGGGCATTGCTTACCAATATCTCAAATGTCTACCACATGAGCTTTAAGAAGCAATGCCCACCCTACGATTTGTGGTCTAATCATAAGAATCACCGCTGTGTGAGTCCGTCTACTCGGTTAATTTTGCTTGCCCACTTGCACAGCAAAGCTTAACGAGGCACTGTCACGATGCTCTGAGATTTCATCGGTTGTAACTTTCCCATTCGCACCAAAGCTTGATGAACCATAGCAGCTACCTCAGCACGGGTAGCTTCTTGATTTGGAGCAAAGGTTTGTGGATCTGGATGGTTTACCACAAGACTATTTTCTGTAGCTGCTGCTACCTTATCAAGAGCATATTTAGGAATTTCTTGGGCATCTTTATAAACGCTTAAAAGTTTATCTGGAGAAGAAGGTACTTTTAGATTCAACCCACTCACAAGAGCAACTAAAACTTGTACTCGTGGAATCTTTTGCTCTGGTTGGAAAGTTTGGTCTGGGTAACCTTTTAAAAATCCAGTACTGATCGATTGGTTAATGGCTGGAATTGCCCAGAACTGCGCTGGTACATCCTTGAAACTTGTTGTTGAAGTACTATCAACTCTTTTACCAAAAGCTTGTTGCAAAATGGCAGCAAATTCCGCACGGGTGACAGGCTGATTCGGTCTAAAAGAGTAATCAGCAAAGCCTTTGATTATCCCACGAGAAGAAAGAACATCAATAAAACGCCGTCCCCAAAACTCACTAGGTACATCCGTAAAAGCGAGTGGCGGGGGAATTGTTGGCAATTTTTCACCAGGGGCGACTACAGAATATTGTTCTCTAGTTGTTGTCTGAGAAGATGTTGATTCGTCTTCTGGCTGTGGCTCGTTTGGGGCTAAGTTAGAAACCGGAGGTAACTCATCTTCAAAGGTATTTTGGTCAGTTGGGGATGGAGTGACTGTTGGCTTTACACTAGGAACAATAAATGGAACGACTTGTTGACGAGGGGTAGCGGGGGTAACAGGAGGAGTAGAGGAACTAGGGGAGGGCAATAGCAAATTATTTATGTTCCAACCAGAATCTTTACGGGAAAATGACCAAAATAAAATCAACCCAATGGTAGAAAAAGCAACAAGAATACCGATAAATTCATCAAAGCCAAGGGTATTTCTTTGAGATGACTTTGGATCTGAAGGAGGGATATCTGTCATCTTTTTGGGGATAGGGAATAGGTTTGAGGGTCTTAGGTAATAGGTTACAGCTTTGCGGTTACGGATTTATTAAATTCCGCCTGTCCACTATAAACTTTGTTTTCTGAGATCTTGCACCCTTCGGGTTCGCCAGTCCCCTAGGTTGGGAAACCCGCCTGCAGGGCTGGACTCACCATTCTCAATAACTGTAGGGTGGGCACTGCCACAACGTAAAAATAAGGTTTTGATCGAACTCTAGGCAGTGCCCCGAAGTTCCCTACGGCGGGAAACCCGCCTGCAGGACTTCTCTCCACCTTACAAAAATTGCAATAACGCAACTGGTGCAAGATGTAAGTTTTCAAACTACTCGCAGCAAGCTAGGGATACTGTCTACTGCTGTGAGGCTTTGAATTTCTGTTAATGCTTGCCGAAAATCACCTTCTCGGACATCATGAGTGACAACAACAATTTCTGCGAGTTCTCCCTGAAAGCCTGTTTGAACGACGGACTCTAAGCTGACTCCGTGGTTGCCAAAGCAAGTTCCCAATTTCCCAATCACTCCGGGTTGGTCTTTTGTAAGAAAACGAGCATAAAATCGGGTGACGAGTTCTGCCATTGGCACAATTTGGCAGTAGTCTTGATGTGCGCAAGCAAGCAGCGGATTTAGTGCTGTTTTGCTCTTTTTGAGTGCTGCTACTAAGTTCAAAATATCCGATGATACAGCACTAGCAGTTGCCCCAGCACCTGCACCAGGACCAAAAAACATTACCTGTCCTATAGGTTCGCCTTCAATCAGAATGGCGTTATTTACGCCGTTAATGCTGGCTAAGGGGTGTGCTTTAGGAACTAAGGTGGGATGGACTCTGACTGAGATGAGAGGGGATGAGGGGGATGAGGGGGATGAGGGGGATGAGGGGGATGAGGGGGTCGTTCTGTTGGCGATCGCCGCAAGCGGCGCTGCGCTTTGCGCAATCGCCAGGAGTTTGATCACAAATCCTAATTTCTCGGCATAAGCAATATCTGTTTTGCTGACTTGCCGAATTCCCTCACTGTAGACATCTTTTAACTTGATGCGTCCACCAAAGGCTAATGATGCGAGGATGGCGATTTTATCTGCGGCGTCTAAGCCATCGACATCAGCAGTGGGGTCAGCCTCAGCATAACCTAAGCGTTGCGCATCCGCTAAAACATCGCTAAAGTTACCACCTTCTGTTTGCATCCGTGTGAGGATGTAGTTTGTCGTGCCGTTAATGATGCCAGTGACGGTGTGAATGCGGTTGACACTTAAAGATTGCTTCAAAGGTTGAATCACTGGAATACCACCACCAACGGCGGCTTCCAGCATGACGTATACCCCAGCTTGATTCGCTGCTGTAAAGATTTCATCACCAAAACGGGAAATCACCGCTTTGTTGGCAGTCACCACGTGTTTGCCATTTTCAATTCCCTTGAGGATGAGCGATCGCGCTGGTTCGAGTCCACCCATCACCTCAACTACAATATCTACCGCAGGGTCAATGACAATTGCTTCTAATTCTGTTGTCAATACGGACTCTGGCAATGTGACGGCGCGGGGTTTGTCGAGCGATCGCACTCCCACGCGATAAATTTCTACTTCCTCTAACAACGGGTGACGAAAACTTTTATCTTGTAACAATTGCACTGTACCCGTTCCTACCGTGCCTAATCCCAGTATTCCCAGCTTTACACCCACAAGCTTTATACCAATTTTATATTTTGAATTTTAGATAATGTTGTCAAATACACAACAACAATTGTAGGTAGGGCATATGCCCTACCTACAGATTATCTTTATTTAATTTAGTCTATAGCCTTTTGTCAAAAGTCTAATGACTCACGACTGATGACTCATGACTAAATTAGTAGGTTTCTACGTGCCAACGACCAGCTTTCTTGAGGTTTTTCTGGTAATCACTCCAAGTTACGCCTTCTTTTGCAGCAGCGGCTGTCAGTGCTGCATCGATACCATCTTCCATACCCCGCAAACCACAGATGTAGGTGTGGGTTTTCTCTTCTTTAATCAGCTGCCACAGTTCATCTGCGTGTTCTGCTACGCGGTCTTGGATATACATTCTGCCACCTTGTGCGTTTTTCTGTTCGCGACTGATGGCATAAGTTAGGCGGAAATTATCGGGATACTTTTGTTGGATTTCTTCTAGTTCTTGCTTGTAAATAATGTTGGGAGTTGTGGGAATACCAAATATCAACCAAGCAAACCCATTAAACTGGTATCCTGGGTTAGCGGCTCTTTCGTTGTCCTTGAACATCCGCCACAGGTAAGCCCGCATTGGCGCGATACCTGTTCCTGTTGCCAACATGATGACTTTAGCATCAGGATCAGCGGGTAACAACATTTCTTTACCTACAGGACCTGTGATTTTTACGTCGTCTCCTGGTTTGAGGAAACACAGGTGAGTCGAGCAAACACCGTACACTGTTTCGCCAGTTTCTGGGTGCTTGTACTCCAATTGACGGACGCAAAGAGATACAGTTTTGTCATCCACATCATCGCCATGACGAGTTGAGGCGATCGAGTACAGTCTGAGTTTTTCTGGCTTACCGTTCTTGTCAACACCGGGTGGGATAATGCCGATACTTTGACCTTCTATATACCGCAAATCACCGCCGGAAATGTCGAATTTGATGTGCTGAACAATACCAATTCCGCCTTCTTGCACTAACGCTTCATTAGATATGCATTTTCCTACAAATGGAGCGTTTGGACGGTAAATATTGACGGGAACGTCAGCGTGGGCGTCTTTTTTAGCTTTCGCTTGAGTCATGGTGTTGCCTTCTTTATCCTTTTTGTTGGGCTGTTGCTCAGCTACAGGTGTGGCTTTACCATTTGCAATGTTAGCAGTCTCACCAGATGTGGCGTTGCTCGTGGAAGCTTTACCGTTCAGTTGGTCCACAGCACTCAAAGGCTGAATGCTAACAATCTTGCCACCTAGGCGAGTAATACGCCGCATCTCCTGATTCATACGGTTGTAAGGCACTCTGATGAATACACTGCCACTGTTACGAATTTGGTAGCTCGTTTTATCAGTTTCTTCGCTCTGACGTAGACCCACCACTTCGTACACGAAAACGCGGCTACCTGATTCTGTGTTGGCAGCACCTTCAACAGCACCTTTAATGTACATTTCTTCTACCACTCCGATGTCTACTTAACCTTTTGGTGGAAAACCCTTTCCAGCACAATCCGCCAGCTTTAGTTTACCTGATTTTGGCTTGACAAAACTGGCGCTTTTACCGAAAGCGGCATCTCTACCCAATGCGTTGCTGCGTACACTCACCAAAGACAAGCAGGAATTGCAAAAAAACACACCTGTTCACCTTCTAAATTAGACGATAAGTCTTTTGGAGAATGTTAATAATGAGTCAATTTAATTTTTTTTCCTGAAGTACTACCTCCAAAGAGGGAGATAACTTCTTACCGCTTGTTAGGTAAATAACCCTAAAGAACGTAATAATTGGAGAATACCAATCACGAGTATATTGTTTGCGATTCGTTTTACTTCTCCAATTTTGCAATTTTCCCTCTTTCCACAGAAAATGAGTCTGGGGATTTTAGACAGAATATTATTTGCTGAATTTTCATCCACCATTATGGGTATTTCCACAATTGAGGCATACTCCAGCTACTAAATTCTGATAGAGAGAAATCTTACATAAGCAACTAAAATAAGTTTTACGTGATGTGAAAAATCTGTCAACCACTATGAGCGTGTCATGCTAAATTTTTCTACTTCATATTTGATCATATACGCAATAATACTGCCAAAAATCTAACTCTTTGGGTTAGTTGCTTAATTTTGTGAGAAATTGCTAATTTCATCTAAGCGAGCATTGTTCATAAATTAAAATTCAAAGGATTCTATTTTCTTTGACAAAAAAATTGAAAAGAAAAAAGATACCGTATAAGCTTATATTCATGGAGTCACAAGCAAAAACTTGACATGACTACGCCTGTTATGGGTGCTTGTAAAAATTTTATTCGGTTCCTACTTGGTGGAAAACTCATTGAAAGGAAATACCAGCAAGCCTTGTATAGAGTACTCCATTCTGTTACAATCCAATATAACACTAGGATTAAATACTTACCAGTAACGAGTTCAGACAGATCAGACAGGTGTCTGCAGCCACTGTGTTGTATAACCATTTGATGTGTCATAGCGCTGCTGGAGGCGACAAAGCAGGATAAACCGTTGAAGGGTACTCCTGGCTAGAAAAATGTTGTGAGAAAAATTATTGATTCATCTTTAGTATCTCAAGGAGATTTATGAGTAAGCCGGAACGCGTGGTCTTGATTGGAGTCGCTGGAGACTCCGGGTGCGGTAAATCTACTTTTTTGCGTCGCCTGATAGATTTATTCGGTGAAGAGTTAATGACAGTCATTTGCTTAGATGACTATCACTCATTAGACCGTAAGCAGCGCAAAGAAACAGGAATAACTGCACTTGACCCAAGGGCAAACAATTTTGACTTGATGTATGAGCAAATAAAAGCGCTCAAGAATGGTCAAGCAATTGATAAGCCAATTTACAACCACGAAACCGGCAATATCGATCCACCAGAGCGAATTGAGCCGAATCATATTGTAGTGGTTGAGGGATTACATCCTTTGTATGATGAGCGGGTGCGCGAACTTATCGATTTCAGCGTGTATTTTGACATCAGCGATGAAGTCAAAATTGCCTGGAAAATTCAGCGAGATATGGCGGAGCGTGGTCACCGCTATGAAGATGTCTTAGCTCAAATCAATTCCCGTAAACCTGATTTTACAAAGTACATTGAACCACAAAGAGAGTTTGCTGATGTGGTTCTCCAGGTATTGCCCACAAACTTAATTAAAGACGACAAAGAGCGCAAAGTTTTGCGGGTACGTATGCTCCAGCGAGAAGGCAAAGAAGGCTTTGCCCCAGTCTACCTCTTTGATGAAGGGTCAACAATTCAGTGGACTCCCTGCGGACGTAAACTGAGCTGTTCTTACCCTGGTATGCAACTGTATTATGGCTCAGATGTGTATTACGGTCGCTATGTCTCTGTGTTAGAGGTAGATGGTCAATTTGACAATCTCGAAGAAGTGATTTACATCGAAACTCATTTGAGCAATACATCCACCAAGTACAAAGGTGAGATGACTCAGTTGTTACTCCAGCACCGCGAGTATCCAGGTTCCAATAATGGAACTGGTTTGTTCCAAGTTCTAACAGGTTTGAAAATGCGTACTGCTTACGAACGGTTGACATCCAAGGAAGCAAAGCTAGCTGTTAACGTTTAGTGACAGTCGCTGTATTTGTGTGGAAGCTTTTGGGGGTGCTTACGGGTACCCCCGATTTTTTTATGGTGTAGGAAACAAGTCAGAGGTTTCAGACCTTAAATTACTGAGTTGACTCTAAACAACGATAAACAAGTAGGGTAACTTTTATCTATCTTTAAAATAATCAGTCTTAGGTAATAATTTTTATGAAAGTCGCATAAGTAGGAAGTGTGATTGTAAAAATCTTGTTATGATTGCAGATTGAACTGGATAAACTAAATGCTTTGGTTTAGTCAGTTGGAAAAACCTTCTATGGAGGAACTCCACTTGTCTCGTCGTTATCTATTTACCTCCGAGTCTGTGACTGAAGGGCATCCAGATAAAATCTGCGATCAGATTTCTGATACAATTTTAGATACCCTTCTTTCACAAGACCCCAGTAGTCGTGTTGCTGCTGAGGTTGTGGTTAACACTGGTTTGGTCTTAATCACTGGTGAAATTACCACTAAAGCAAATGTGAATTATGTCAATCTCGCTCGCAAGAAAATTGCCGAGATTGGTTACACCAACGCTGATAACGGGTTCTGTGCTAACAGCTGTTCGGTGATTGTCGCATTAGACGAACAATCGCCTGATATTGCCCAAGGTGTTAACACTGCTCAAGAAACCCGCGAAGAGCAAAGTGACGAACAATTCGACACAATTGGTGCTGGCGACCAAGGTATCATGTTTGGCTTCGCTTGCAACGAAACACCAGAACTGATGCCGTTGCCCATCTGTCTTGCTCACCGTATTGCTCGCCGACTGGCTGCGGTTCGTAAAACAGGTGATTTGCCATACCTGCGTCCTGATGGGAAAACACAAGTCACCATAGTCTATGAAGACGGACGACCTGTAGGAATTGATACCATCCTGGTTTCCACCCAGCATACAGCTACGATTGGCGACATCACTGATGAAGCCGCAGTGCAAGCCAAGATTAAAGAAGACCTCTGGACAGCAGTGGTTGAACCTGTCTTTGGAGACATTGATGTTAAGCCAGATGAGCAAACTCGCTTTTTGGTTAACCCCACAGGTAAGTTTGTCATCGGCGGTCCTCAGGGAGATTCTGGTCTGACCGGGCGTAAAATTATTGTCGATACCTACGGTGGCTACTCCCGACACGGCGGTGGAGCCTTTTCTGGCAAAGACCCCACCAAGGTAGACCGCTCTGCAGCTTACGCTGCTCGGTATGTGGCGAAAAATATCGTCGCCGCAGAGTTGGCAGAAAAATGTGAAGTCCAACTTAGTTATGCTATTGGTGTAGCGCGACCAGTCAGCGTTCTGGTAGAGACTTTTGGTACAGGCAAGGTCGATGACGAAATCTTGCTGGAATTGGTCAAAACGCATTTTGAACTGCGTCCAGCAGGCATTATCCATGCCTTTAATTTACGCAAACTGCCCAGTGAACGAGGCGGACGTTTTTATCAGGACGTCGCGGCTTACGGTCATTTGGGGCGGAACGATCTAGACTTGCCTTGGGAGCGTACCGATAAGGCGGAATTGTTGAAGCAAGCAGTTAACAGTTTACTGTCGGCAGCGATTGTATAGATAGAGTTAGGAGTTCGGAGCTTGAATCAGTTTAACTCCTAACTCATCAAATTCCTGCAACCCCCCTTTCCTTGGGGGGTTATACCAATTCAAAATTAACAAACTGCCAAAAAACCTACCCTTGAAAGGGAATGCCACCCCGGGACTGGCTCAAGAGTGGAAAAATGCTCCCGACTTGGTAATGGTCAATATTTCCCCGGACATAATTTTGAGGCTCCGTTACCCAATCCCCAATCCAAGGATCCCCAATCGCCAGAGATTTGTGAGAAAATAGTAGATTAGCTGTAGCTTATCCACAAAATAGCAGTTCTACCTTTTTGTATAATACAAATATTGTAGGGTGAGCATCTTGGTCGCCCGAATTTAGGACGGGTTGTCTGGTTCATCCTACAAGGATCTACAACTGTAGTATTCTCTTGAATTAAAAACCCCTATATGGAGCCTGGGTGCATGACGCTGTCAATAACCTGATGAAGGTGACTATTGTTGGCAGCAAAAAATATCGTTAAAAGTTCATATAAAAATTGCTTAGATATAATAGAAATCGTGCAAACTATACTAATAACTGAAGACAGCGGGAAACATAAAATGTGTATATCGTCAAGAAAAAGTATAGTTTACCACAAGGGCAGGAAGGGTTGCTAAAAGCAGAAAATAAGCACAAAGGAACAAGCTAGTACAAGCCTTGAAAAAGGATGAAAGATGTAGATGCCTTTTAGGCAGCTTTGTCTAGACTAAAATGAAGGCGCTTTATAAAAATTTCATAAAACACACTTTAAAAATTAGCTTTTCTTTGATACTTTAAACTTCATCCTTAAGTAAGAAACGCTTTGCTTCTGTTAAAAAAGAAGATAATGATAATGTAGTAGGTGGCAATCACAAATTGAACCAAGTTTTAGGCCAAGTTTTAGCTTTGATACAAATCCGATAATTTTTGCGGGAGGGCAAGGAGACTTGAGGAATGCAAACTCAAAAGCCAACCGCTGTTGACAGCAATTGGGAAATAACACAAGTGTCAGCCGAACAGCCCTCTACCGAGGATGAACTCCCAACTATAGAATTTCCCTCCCGAGGGAAACTTAAAGCAAGTTCTTGGCGTATTCATCAGAAAATTGGCTATGGTTACTTTCTGGCAATCGGAATTGGCTTTTTGGGTTCGCTGACTGGGTTTGTCATCGCTAATTACTACCGAGGTATAGAAACGGGGCAATTAAGTCATGCCCAGTTTCAAACAAAAATGCTTGGTAGCTACAAAGATGCTTTAGTAGATGCACAATTGCATAGCTCAAACTTGGTTGCTGTTGTGGACGATCCGAAACGCCTTGATAGCAAAAGAGCCGAATTTTTAAACAGTGTTGACAAAGCCAAAAACATTGAGAAAGACATTACAAGTTTTATAGACAGCAAGCCAGGAAGGCTAGCAGCAACGGAAGCCACGCTACGAACTATATTGAATGACTACTCGACTAACCTAAAATTTTACGTTATTCAAATTGAGTCAATATTAGAGCAGCTTGAGCAGCAGCCACAAGATCAACAGGAGATTTCTGCAGCACGAAACAAGTTGCTGGAAATTATGAGCGGTGGAACAACCAGACGGTTAGATGAGATACGTCAACGATTAACTGACACTTTGCAAATCGCTCAACAGCAAGAGAAGGCAATTGAAAGGAATGTGGGCGTAGCAAAAGGAATCGAGCAAATGATTGCTGTAGTGAGTATGCTGCTGTCGGTAGCTATTGCCGCAATTGTAGCATGGCGTACTTCTCGGGCGATCGCCGAACCAGTCATTCTAGTGACTCAAGTCGCGGAACAAGTAGCGAAAAAATCTAACTTTAATTTGCGCGCCCCTGTTAGCACCGAAGATGAAATTGGATTACTCGCCAAATCTCTCAATCGTTTGATTGAACGGGTATCAGAGCGTACAAAAGAACTACAACAAGCAAAGGAACTCGCAGAAGCAGCCAGCAAAGCAAAAAGCCAGTTTCTCGCCAATATTAGCCATGAGTTACGCACGCCGTTAAATGCCATCATTGGCTTGAGCCAACTGCTTAAAGATGATGCTGTTGATTTTGAAATGACAGAAGATTTTATTGAGGATCTTGAATCTATCAATGGTGCGGGTAGGCATTTACTGACATTAATCAACGACATCCTCGACTTATCACGAATTGAAGCGGGGAAAATGACTTTCTACCCAGAGACATTTGAACTCGCCACGCTCATCAATAACGTTGTCCTAACAGTCAAGCCTTTGGTAGAGAAAAATGCCAATGTTTTAGAAGTGAATTTTCATGGGGAACTTGGCATCATGTACACTGACCAAACTAAGCTACGACAGGTTCTGTACAATCTCCTGAGCAATGCTGCCAAGTTTACCACCAACGGCAAGGTGACACTAATAGTGAACAAGCAAATGGTAGACTTCCACGGGGATGCTCCTGCAATGATCACGTTTACTGTTCAAGATACAGGCATTGGTATGTCCTCTCATCAACAGCAACAGCTGTTTCAGCCTTTTAGCCAAGGGGACGCTTCGACAACAAAAAAATATGGTGGTACTGGACTGGGGTTAGCAATTAGCCGTCACTTTTGCCATATGATGGGTGGTGAAATTTTTGTGAAAAGTGAACCCGGAGTCGGGTCTATTTTCACTGTTCGCCTTCCACTGATAGCTAGAGATTAGTTTTCTGGAATGAGCCGATTTTCTTATGTAGAAGAATCAACCTGCTGGAGCAAAGACACTCGCCATGATGGTTGTCGCCATTCGTCCAGGAATGTTACTTCAAGGACGCTACAAAGTTATCCGTCAAATTGGTGGCGGTGGTTTCGGTAAAGTGTTTGAAGTAGATGATAATGGCACGACAAAAGTATTAAAAGTTCTCAGTCTAGAGCGTTTCCACAACCCGACAATCAAACTCAAGGCGATCGCTCTATTTCAACGAGAAGCCGAATTATTAGCTCGCCTAAAGCACCCTGGTATTCCACGTGTAGAGCCAGATAGCTCTTTTACTTGGTCTGATGGCAATAGTGAAGCGTTACACTGCATCGTGATGGAGAAAATACCAGGTTCTAACTTGCAACAGTGGTTGCAAGCTAGAGGAAATCAACCACTCACCACAGAACAAGCGCGCGAATGGTTAATCCAACTGGTAGAGATACTGAACGAACTGCATCAGCACCAGTATCTGCACCGCGATATTAAACTCTCTAACATCATGCTGAAACCGGATGGACAACTGGTGCTGATTGACTTTGGTGCTGTTAGGGAAGTGACAACGACTTACCTGGAAAAACAACAAGGTAAACAAACTGGTACTGTACTTGTTTCTCCTGGGTTCACCCCTCCAGAGCAAGCTGAGGGTTATGCTGTTCCACAATCAGACTTTTTTGCTCTAGGACGAACTTTTGTTTGTTTGCTGACTGGAAAATCTCCTCTCGATTTTCCTAAAAACTCAGAAACTGGGGAATTAATTTGGCGTGATCATCTCACTGATGTTTCGCCGGAATTAGCAAACTTAATTGACCGCCTCATAGCGCCTTTCCCCGGACAGCGACCTCAAAATTGCCAGGAAATATTAAATTGCCTAAAAGGCACTCAACAAAATTCTCAACTATCGCAAGATAGAGGAGATACTATGCCAGAGACAGGGTTTGGAGTCAGTTATGTAGCGCTGAAGCGCTTACTACAAAATACATTTACTCTTCAAATGAAATCAGATGAACGACTAGCTGATAAACAGAAAACAACACAGGATAAATTATCCAAAAAACGTAGTTTTCAGTTTTTGCTAGCTGGCTTCTTGCTCTTGAGCAGTGGCGGCATCAATTTGTGGAAATCTGCACCTGATATAGCTTTAAACCTCAACGATTGGGGATTTGCCAACTATCAGCAAAAAAGTTTTGACGTTGCCAAGATATATTATCAATTGGCTCTGTTTTTTAACCCAAAGATGCCAGAAGCTGATTACAATTTAGGCTTACTTTATGAAGACAAAAATAAATTTGCTCAAGCTCGTGTTGCTTATAAAATAGCTGTGCAAAAGGGTTACGACAGAGCTTACAATAACTTAGCGCGTTTACAGATTTTAAATAAAGAATATACAACAGCAGTAGGGCTACTGCAAGAGGGACTACCATTTGCTTACGATAACAAAGCTAAATATGCAATGCTGAAAAATTTGGGGTGGGCGTATTTAGAACTAGGGAATTACCAAGAAGCGAAAAACTATCTTGAAAAGGCAATTCATATCAAGGGCGATCGCGCCGCTGCATATTGTCTGCAAGCCAAAGTTTTAGAAAAACAACAAAATAAGCAAGGGGCATTTTTGGCTTGGAGCAATTGCTTGAAATATGGCAATACTGCTGGAACTCCAGAGGAAAAACAGTGGGTTAATGAGGCGGCGAGAAATATGAATTGAGGAGAGTTCAGAATTCAGAACGGGTGAATGACAAGATTCCCGACTTCTTTAAGAAGTCGGGAATCTGAACCAATGGATTTTCAGTAATAAGGAAGCAAAACGTCAAAAAGAATGAAATTGAACCACAGATGGACACAGATAATCTATGTTAATCTGTGTCCATCTATGGTTATAAACATCATTGTATGTATAGTGCACTACTAAAAAGCTGGAAAGCAAAGAGTAGAAAAGCTAAAATTTCCCTTTGGTTTTTTGCTGTTTGCTTGTTGCTTTTGATATTAACAGCAGTAATTATCCCAAAAGCACTTAGCACTCAAGTTAGTCAAATATCCATTATTGCCCAGTCCCAGTGCAGACGCGCCGAAAGCGGCGATCCTCGTAGCCCTAGCAACCCAGATATTCCCTACATTATTAGTCCCCGCCAGACATTGCTTTTGACTAACAAGCCGAGGCTACGTTGGAACCAAGTTTTGGGTGTCAAAAGCTATGATGTCAGTTTACAAAAAGGTGATTTAGTTGTTTGGCAAACAAAGGTGAATACCAATGAAATTGTATATCCTGGGAAACCAGAACTGGAACCTGGCGGGGAATATTTGCTGATTGTTAAAGCTGACAACGGTAAGTTTTCAACAGATGAAAAACCAAATGCAAGGGGTTTTAGCCTATTGTCAAAGCAAGAAGCGCAAGTTGTGAAAACAGCGATAACTCAACTGAATAATCAACAAGTTCCCGACAAAGTAAAGGCTTTACAAAGTGCTTTTTTTTATATCGGTTCTGACCTAAAATCAGAGGCGATTGAGACGCTAGAAGCTTTGATAAGTGGTGGTAGTAAAGAGGTTTCTGTCTCTCGAAAGCTTGGCGATCTCTATTGGCAAGCAGGAGTCGATGTGCTAGCGGAAACTCATTATTTAAATGCACATACACAAGCGATCGCAAACAAGGATATGGTACAGCAAGCACAAATTGCTGAAGCTTTGGGCGATTTGTATGTCGCGCTAGATGACCAAAAAGCTGCCATGAAGTGGCTGACTCAGGCACGAAATAGTTACAAAACTTTAGGTAACAAGCAAAGAGTAGAGGAACTGGATACGCAGCTTAAACAATTCAAATCTACGTCTGATGCTCTTGAATCTTAAGGAATCCTAAAAACTTCCTTTGATGCTGTGGTATTGGCAATTGGCTACTACGCTGTAAAGACGTTGCATCCTTTGAGTTCTACAACTATGAGTAAATTTAGCTAGTTAATTGTGATACGGATATCCGGAATGATGTGATTTCAGTGGGTATACATATTTGTCTTTAGTCAAAGTCAATGTACCTAGGAAATTACCGTTAAAAAGGAGTATCAAATGACTAACCAAACTTTACCTCAAAATGAAAATCCCCGTAAAGCGCAAGCCGAAAAGTTACTAGAACAAGCTAATAAACAGTTAGGGGAAGCTTTAAAAGCTTACCAACAAGCACTAGATGTCTATCAGGATATTGGCGAAGATACTGTTGCTACTCTCATCTCTTATGTTATCTCTGAGAGCAAAATTGTGACTGTTACCACCACAGATGAATCTGGTGATTCTAAAATCAACTTGACTGCTGCTAGTGGTATAATAGCTGATTCTTCACGGGTAAAGGGTCCTAAGAAAAAGAAAACTAAGTAGGTCAGTATTTCAATGATTGAAGGTGATTTAAATCAAGTTTAGTATAGGTGCATCACAATATTACCCAAATTCAATATTACTCAAAAACAATTTTTCATGATTAAGTGTTTCAGTTGCTTGTTTGTTCAATAAGCAACTCTTTAATTTAATAATATTGAAATATTCATTCATGCATTTGTCTCATCTTACTCGCTTTGGTGCTATCACTCTCACTCTTTTATGTTTCTTGAATCCAGTTTACGGAGCAAGCAGTCATTCTAACTTCGTGAGATATTTTTTTGGGACGTTGCAAGCACAAAAATCTGAAAACCGGAAGACACAAGCAGACCGATTGTATGACCAAGGGGTTGACCAATATGAAAGCGGTCAGTTTCAAAAATCCTTAGAAACGTACCAAAAAGTTCTGGCAATTTATCAGCAAATTGGCGAAAAAGATGATATTGCTAAAACTCTCTACGCAATTGGCATTATTTACAATCAAACCTCTCAATATTATAAAGGAATAGATGTCCTCAAACAAGCATTAGTTGTTTATCAACAGATAGGTGACAAGGAAGGCATTGGTGACACGCTTAATAGTTTAGGGGCGGTTTCTAAAAATTTAGGTCAGTATCCACAAGCACTAGATTTTTATCAGCAAGCATTGGCGATAAGTCGAAAAGTAGATGTTGGCATTTCTAGTAAAGAGACACAGGAAACGGTTGCACTTATCCTTAATAATATTGGTTTAGTTTATCAATCTATGGGGCAGTATTCTCAAGCACTGGAATACTATCAGCAAAGCCTTACTCTCAAGCAAAAAATAGAAGATAAACTAGGCGTAGGGCATTCTCTTAATAGTATAGGAGGAGTTTATTACGAAACAGGACAGTATTCCCAAGCACTCAAGTTTTTTCAACAAGCTTTAGCAAATGTTCCAAATGGCAAACAACCTACAGAGTCAGCAAATATCCTTAATAATATTGGACTTGTTTACAGCGAACTGGGTCAATATTCCAAAGCACTAAAATTTTATCAGCAAGCTTTAGCAATTCGGGGAAAAATTGGTGATCAAGATGGCGAAGCTACGACTCTACATAACATTGGCTTTGCCTACAATCAGATGAAGAAATATTCCCAAGCTATTGATTATTATAGGCAAGCTTTAGCAGCTTTTAAAAAGATTGGTAATCAGCCAAAGATGGGCAGTACTCTCAACAATATCGGGTTTGTCTATCAACAATTGGGGCAGTATTCGCAAGCACTAGAGTCTCTTCAACAAGGGTTAAGAATTCTTCAACAAGTAGGCGATCGCGCTGTAGCTGGGCGTACTTTTGATAGTATGGGAAGCGCTTACAAAGGTATGGGGAACTATTCCCAAGCTTTAACATCATATCAGCAAGCGTTATTCTTGAGTCGAGAAGTTGGTGACAAACCTGCTGAAAGAATTACCCTAGGAAACATCGGCGATTTACTGGCGCGACAAAACAAGCTACAATTAGCAATTATTTTCTACAAGCAATCTGTTAACATAACCGAAAGCATACGCGCGGAATTGCGATCGCTTCCACGGGAACAACAGCAATCTTACACAGCAACTGTTGCTGATACCTATCGCCGCTTGGCTGACTTACTGCTGCAACAAGACAGAGTCCTGGAAGCACAGCAAGTTTTAGATTTACTCAAGATTCAAGAACTAGACGATTATCTGGGTGATGTTCGGAGTCATGAAAGAAGCGCCAAAGGAGTTGAGTCACTGTCTCCAGAACAGTCAATTAATCAAGGGTTGAAAGTCGTAGCTGATAGACAAATTAAAATCAGCAGACAACTCGGCGAACTGCAAAAAATTCCATCAACCAACAGAAAACCTGACCAAATCGCAAAGATTGTCGAATTAGAGGCAAATTTAATCACAGAATTTAACCAATTTATCGACAGTCCAGAAGTGAATGCTTGGTTAGAACAGCTTAGCCCAAAAGCGGCACAACAGATTATACCACTGGACAATCTGAACAGCTTGCGAGACAACTTGAAGCGTCTCAACCAAAGCGCTGTTTTGCTGTATCCATTAATTTTAGACAACCGTTTGGAACTGGTATTAACAAGCCCAAATACACCACCAATTCATCGTACTGTTTCTGTCAAGAAAGAAGAACTCAATCGGGCAATTATAGATTTTCGTCGCGCATTAGAAAATCCCGAATCTGATGCTACAGTTCCCGCGCAAAAGTTGTATGAGTATTTAATTAAACCGATAGAAAAAGACTTGGCAAACGCAGATGCTAAAACAATCATCTATGCGCCAGATGGACCGTTACGTTACATTCCCCTAGCGGCTTTATACGACGGTAAAAAATGGTTAGCGGAGCGCTTCCGTACTAACAATATTACTGCGTTGAGCTTAACCGAACTCGATACTCAACCTTTACCCCAAGTCAAAGTCTTAGCTGGGGCGACGACACAGCGTCACATCGTAAAACTTGAGTCTACCTCATTACCATTTAAAGCGTTGGAATATGCAGGGGCGGAAGTCAACAACCTTGCTACGATGATGCCAGGAACCAAGACACTTTTAGATAATGATTTCAACCGCGAAGCGATAATTTCTTATTTAAATGTCTACCCAATTATTCATATGGCGACTCATGCCAAATTTGTTAATGGTAAGCCGGAATACTCTTTTATTTTAATGGGCGATGGTAATTTAATTACCCTACCAGATATTCAAAAGTTATCTTTGCCAAATGTAGATTTGGTTGTGTTGAGTGCTTGCGAAACAGCAGTTGGTGACCAAATAGGCAAGGGAGAAGAAATTTTAGGCTTTGGCTATCAAATACAGCGTACAGGAGCAAGAGCTGCGATCGCTTCTTTATGGGCTGTCAGTGATGGCGGAACACAAGCTTTGATGAATGCCTTTTACGCGTTCTTAAGTCAAGGCAAAATTACCAAAGCTGAAGCTTTACGTCAGGCGCAAGCCGCTATGATTACAGGCGACTATTCAGGGATAACTCAAGACCAGGATAGAGGAATTCTCAAATTTACACGTGAGAAGCTACCACCAAAAGTGGCAAATCGTCTAAGTCATCCTTATTATTGGGCTCCTTTTATTTTAATTGGTAATGGTTTGTAAGAGTTCACAGCTAAGCGAGTTTACAATGAAAGAAACTTTTGATTATGCCTTTTGTTCTGATAGAAAGGAATAAGTCAATACGGTTTCGTTAAGGTTGATGTGTAAAAAATTACTTGTGTAGAGACGCGCCAGGTTGCGTCTCTACATTGTGTTTCTGATAAGGGTTCTGGTTTTATCTGAACCGTATTGGGATATAAGTGAACTCTATAGCTCTAGGATTATCAATTATGCTGCTGGAATTAAGTCAAATAATAGTACCACCTGGTCAGCAAGTATTATTAAACAATGTATCCTGGCAGATGTATGAAAACATTTTAGACGATTTGGGAGAATGTCGTGGTGCCAAAATTAATTACAGCCAAGGAATGTTGGAAATCATGACACCGCTGCCAGAACATGAAGATAACAAAGTTATTATTGGAGATTTAGTAAAAGCATTACTTGAAGAACTAGATATTGAATTTAGGAGTCTTGGCTCTACTACCTTTAAAAGCAAAGGAATGGCAGCAGGTATAGAAGCAGACGACTGTTTTTATATCCAAAACGAAGCACTCATTCGAGGTAAGAAGCGGATAGACCTAACTGTAGAACCACCTCCTGATTTGGCAATTGAAATTAATATTACATCCCGTAGTCGCTTCAATAATTATGAAGTTTTGAGAGTACCTGAGCTTTGGCGATATGATGGGCAAAGTTTAGAGATTAATGTGTCGGAAGATGACAGATATCTCAAGTCAAACCTGAGTCGCTTATTTCCCCAATTTCCACTCAATAATGTTATTCCTCAGTATGTTGAGCAGAGTAAAACCGCTGGTAGGAATGCGACAATGAAAGCTTTTAGAAATTGGATGAGAGAACCAATAGATAATGTATAAACTAAAGATAATAAAATAAAAATAATAAAATAAAAATAATAAAATAAAGATAAAGATATTTTGTCAGTCGAGAAAGCCCGAAGTCGTAAATGAGGCAAGTTAGTTGTGAACGAAGATGAGTTTACCCGATATATTCAAATTATCCGTCAGCAGATAGAAGCGCTGCACAGATACACAATGCACTCGCCAACACAGCAGCAGATGGTGGTGGAAGCATTGGAAGAGATCGCCTGCTCGTTGGAGAACCTGCAGTTACTCCAAGAACAAATGCAGGGTAGCTTAGAAACAATGGAGGTTATTCAGGAGGAACTGCTGCAGCAAAATGAGTATCTAGCAAAACAACGTCAGCGTTATTATGATCTGTTCGAGTTTGCACCTGATGCCTCTTTGCTTACAAATGCTCAAGGAATCATTCTGGAAGCTAACCGCGCTGCTGGCGAATTGTTAAACGTGTTGCCCAGCTTTTTGGTTGGTAAACCATTAGTCAATTTTGTGGCTGAGGCAGAGCGTTCGGTCTTTCGTACCAAACTGAACCAACTGTCCTCTGTAAACTCTGTGCAAGAGTGGGAAATACCTATATGTCCACGTCGTGGTCAATCTTTTGATGCTTCGCTTATGGTGGCACCTGTCCGCGACTCTTTCAACTCGCTGGTTTCCCTGCGGATAAGTGTGTGGGATGTTACAAAGTACAAGCAGGCGAATTTACAACAACTCCAAGCAGCAGCAACTCAGCTGCTGCCTTTGGCAGCAGCTGTAGAGCTTCCTCGTTCGCTCGATGGCTTGCAGGTACTGTTTGTGGATGATGAAGCCGATGCCCGCGAGTTTATCACTGCAGTGCTGGAGCAACATGGAATTTCTGTGACAGCAGTTGGCTCAGTGGGTGAGGCGTTGGAGGTGTTGGAGCGATCGCGCCCCGATGTGATACTCAGTGACATCAGGATGCCGGATGAAGATGGCTACGCTTTGATTAAGAAAGTACGGGCACTAGAAGCTCAGAAGGGATGGCAGATTCCTGCCGGTGCTATAACAGCTTATCTTGCAGAAGACCGAGCAAAGGCAATAAAAGCAGGTTTTCAATCGCACTTGCATAAACTTGCTGAGCCAACGGAGTTAATTGCAATGGTTGCACAGCTTGCTGGGCGAGCTTAAATCAGTGAACAGTGAACAGGAAACAGTGACCAGTAAATAACTAATAACTGATAACTGCTAACTGCTAACTGCTAACTGCTAACTGTTACGAGCACTTTAGCAGATTTTTCCCAGGTAACATGGACTACTTTACCGAAAGCAAGAAAGACGCGATCGCAATGAATGTGTTTGCAGGCGGTGGCGAAATGGGTGAGTTGATGCGATCGCACGATTGGTCGCACACCCCACTCGGTCCGGTCGAGAACTGGTCGCCAAGCCTTCGGATTTCCGTCAGCACAATTCTCGCTTCTCGCTTTGGCAGCGTTCTGTTCTGGGGGCGTGACTACATCGAGCTTTACAACGATGCCACAGTTTTTATCCATGCGGTAAAACACCCAAAGGCTCTGGGACGACCTGCTCGTGAGAATTGGGCGGAAATTTGGGATGTGATGGGACCGATGTTCGATCAGGTCATGACCACGGGTGAAGTCTTCTTTGATGAAGACCGCCTTTGGCCCCTCTTTCGCTTTGGCAACCTGGAAGAGAGCTATTTCACGTTCTGCTACAGTCCGGTTCGGGATGAGACGGGTACTATCGTTGCGGTACTCTCTACCGTGACCGAAACGACAAAGCAGGTGATTAGTCAACGTCGCCTGACGATGCTCCGAGAGTTAGCCACAGCCGGAACCGGAGCAAAAACGCTCAGGTCAGCCTGTCTCGCCGCCGCCGATACGCTCAACCCTTACGATGTTCCCTTTGCCTTGATTTATCAGGTCAACTTGCAAGGCAACTCGGCAGAACTGGTTGCTTCAACCGGACTTCCGCCACAGAGTGCCGCTGCACCCCCGACGATCAATCTTACCGAGCATTTGAGCGGCTGGTCGCTGGTTGACGTGCTACAGAGTCGTGAAGCCCAGCTTGTTACTGATGTGGTCAATCGATTGGGAGCGCTACCCGGAGGACCGTGGTCAGAAAGTCCTCATTCTGCGTTGATTCTACCGTTCCTAACGAGTAACAAAGAACAGGTGGAATGTCTGCTGGTTGCAGGAATCAGCCCCCGGCTTGAGTTCAATGCCGAATACCGCTCATTCCTCGAACTGGTCGCCCAGCAGGTTGAAAGTTCCATTGCAACGGCTCGGAGCTATGAGCAAGAACGCCAGCGGGCAGAAGCATTGGCAGAACTCGATCGCGCTAAGACAGCCTTTTTCAGCAATGTCAGCCATGAATTTCGCACGCCTTTAACGTTGATACTCAATCCACTTGAACAACTCATCGCCCAAACACACAGTTCACTCCTGCCCGAACAGCACGAACAACTGGCGATGGTTCAGCGAAACGCGATGAGGCTGCACAAACTAGTCAATACCTTACTTGACTTCTCCAGAATCGAAGCAGGCAGAATACAAGCAGTCTATGAGCTAACCGATTTAGCTGCATTCACAGCTGATCTTGCGTCAGTGTTCCGTTCAGCTATTGAAACAGCAGGGCTGCAATTGATTGTGGATTGCCCACCCCTGAGCGAACCTGTATATGTAGACCGGGAAATGTGGGAGAAGATTGTTCTTAACTTAATCTCCAATGCGTTTAAGTTTACCTTTAAGGGTGAAATTGCCGTTTCATTACACTCAATTGGTGACAAAGTAGAGCTAAAAATACAGGATACAGGCGCAGGCATTGCCCCTGAAGAGTTACCCCGAATTTTTGAGCGCTTTCACCGCATACGAGGCGTACAGGCAAGAACTCATGAAGGGTCGGGCATTGGGCTAGCTTTGGTGCAAGAACTCGTTCACTTACATGGGGGAACTGTAGAGGTAGAAAGTGTTTTGGGTGTGGGAACAACTTTTACAGTGACACTGCCCACAGGTTCATCGCACTTGCCGACTAAGCAAATTAGTGCTGAACGCACACTGATATCAACTTCAGTAGGTGCTGCCCCCTTCGTGGAAGAAGCACAGCGGTGGCTACCGGAAGAAGGTGGGGAAGATGAGGGAGATGAGGGAGATGAGGGAGATG